>NZ_JBIYSM020000012.1:0-92503 GCF_044759095.2 Brevibacillus soli | reverse complement strand
TTCGGAATCTGGGCTCATAACCTCAGAAGAGCAGCCCAAATGGCCAAATAAGCAACGATTAACGGATACAGTTACACAGTAGCCCCCTGAGATTCACCACAATGAGATGCTTCTGCCAAAAAACGATTTTTTCAGGAGTAACTAGCTAACGCCGAGTGGGTCGAGGATAGCTCATGCCGGGTGGGTTTTCTTTATCGTGTAGGAAAGTTTAAGGGCTTCACCGTGTGAAAGCGTCCTGAAATAAACTTTCCGGAACGCATAAAAAGTTTCCTCTAACGAAGAACCAGCTTCTTCGAGAGGGCTTCAATCGAAGCTTTTTTTACTCGCGGCAAAGGCGTAATCCAGCAAAGCCGCTGTCTCAACCTCTCTCTGTTTTCGGGTCGGTTCTCCCATCACCACGGCAATGACTCGCTGATGTTCCCTGCATGCGGAAGCGCAGAGACAGAATCCGGCGTACTTGGTATAGCCGGTTTTTAATCCGTCAATCCCCGGATATACGCCGATCAGCTTGTTGGTATTGCGTAATCGGTAGGGCGGAGAGCCAGCCTTCCTGACGAGAGCGGAGCGAACGCCGCTGTACGTGGTAGTCCCTTGTTTTTCCAGAAGCTCCCTGGCCATCATCGCCATGTCAAAAGCGGTGGAGTAGTGATTGGGAGCGGGGCTGCCATTTGGATTGACAAAATTTGTGTTCGTTAACCCAAGAGCTCTTGCCTTTTCGTTCAGTCCTTTCACAAATCGATCAACGCTGCCCGAAATATGCTCGGCCATGGCAATCGAAGCATCGTTGGCGGATGCGATCAACATGCCTTTCAGCAAATTCTCAACGGTTACGGAATCGCCTTGCTTTAATCGCATGGTCGATCCTCTGATCGAAGCCGCGTAGGCACTGACAGATACCCGATCCTTCCAACCCAGCTTTCCGCTTTCGATCAAGTCCATCGTGATCAGGGCTGTGAGAATTTTCGTCATGCTGGCCGGAGGCAGTCTGCGATGGGGATTCTTTTCAAACAGGATCTCTCCTGTATTCGCATGAAGAAGAATGGCTGCTTTCGCATGTTCGGCCAAACGGAATGATCGCTGGTCAGGCAATCTCTTCCCTCCCTTTCGGTGGTCTTTTTTTGCGGGAAAAAGCTGTTCTTGCATACTCTATACGAAAAATGGAAAATGTGCCTGTGTGAGCGCAGAATTTCCTTATAAATTGGCAAATTGTACAAATGGGCTCGCTCCCCTATAATGGAAGGGGGAGAATCCAATGAGGGGACTGATCACAAGATGAAGGTACTTTCCGTGACAGGAGAGAGCGTACCGCCGGGCAAAGGCGGATCGCCATCCGATACATTTGAACGCTCGATTGCGACGGTTCAGCAAAACGGAGAAACGAAAACCGTCACCGTAACCTACGTGCGTTACTTTGAAAAGGTTTTGGCGGAGCAGGGCATCTACGACCAGGAGGCGCAGGGCGTTCCGGTTAACCGTCTGGCTGCCGTTCTGTTTCTGGAAAAGCACCCGGATGCCAAGGAGAGCCGCCATTACTTCAACGACTCGGCGGCATTTCTTGCCCTGTTCGAAGGCTTTTCGCTGAGCGAATTTCAGAAACGACACCCGGAACTTTCCCTTGCGTAGACGGCGCAGGGGTTTTTTGCGGAAAAACAGGGCAAACTAGAAAAAATTGCCCGGGGGGATGGGTCATGCTGTATCGTTTTCGTCTGGTGATGGTCGTGGCGATGGTTCTGGTAATCGTCGGAGGTTTTTCCACCGTTTCAAGCGCCGCAATCGAGGAGTACGACGCCGTGCTGCGCGATTGGAAAAGAGGGCAGGAGCTCGACCTGCAGCATCCCCTGTTTTCCCTGAACTACGTCAGTGCCGGTCGGGAAACGTCCGAGGCCATACTGTTCAAAGGCAGGGCGAAAGGGGAAGCGGGCAGAGTGACGCTGAAGTTTTATTCGCTGGCCGGAGACCTGCTGCACGCACCGCCGGGCAGTCTGGTTCAACCGTCCGTGAAACCGGAACGGCCCGACTTCATCGCAGGCGGCATCGTTCCACCCCAACAGCGGGGGAAAAGCGGGCTGGTTCAGGTAACGTTCCAGGGGCAGTCGGGAAAACGGGCGGCCTTTTACCTGAAAGTATACTACTAAGAGTGGGACCCCCTCCTGATTGAGCGGGGTCTTTTGTCTGAAACTTCATTCGCCGCGATTCGTACCCATAGGGTAGGGATTGGAAGAGGGAGGCAGAAAGGAGTGCCGCAATGATTGAAGTGGACAATGTCAGCAAGCGGTTCGGACAAATGACGGCAGTGGATGGATTGTCCTTTGAGATACAGGCAGGGGAAGTGCTCGGCCTCCTGGGGGAAAACGGAGCAGGAAAGACCACGACGATGCGGATGATGGCGACCATCCTCCAGCCCACGGCGGGTGACATCCGAATACAGGGCTATTCCGTTCGCCGACAGCCGCTGGAGGTCCGCAAGCGAATCGGCATCCTGTTTGGAGGCGACGTCGGTCTCTACGGCCGACTGACCGCACGGGAAAACATCGCGTACTTCGGCAGGCTGTACGGTTTGGCCGAGGAAGAGCTCGGGCTTAGGATTGAGCGGCTAAGCCGAATGCTGGAGATGGAGGAGTTTATCGACCGGCGGGTTGGCCCGTTTTCCCGGGGGATGAAGCAAAAGGTAGCGATCGCCCGCACGCTGGTGCACGATCCCCAGGTGATTCTGCTGGATGAGCCGACAACCGGGTTGGATGTCAGCGCGGCCAGCATTTTCCGGCGGCTGGTCATCCGTCTGCGGGACGAGGGGAAAACGATCTTGTTCTCCAGCCACAACATGGGGGAGATCGAGAAGCTCTGCAGCCGGGTGGTCATCATGCATAAAGGCAGAGGACGTTTTGAGGGAACCGTTGGCTCATTGAAGATTCAATACGGCACGGACGATCTGGACGACATTTTCATGCAGATCGTGGAGGGAGGCGATCCTCTTGCCTAATCACCTGGTATGGATGATCTTTCGCAAGGAACTGGTAGACCTTTTTCGCGACCGCAAGACGCTGATCGGGGCGTTTCTCATCCCCATCGTGTTGATTCCGTTTGTCTTTTTCCTGTTGGGATCCGCCTTCAACAGTGTGGAGCAGGACGCCCGCGCCTACGTACCGATCGCGGTGGAGGGCGACCCGCAATCTCCGCCGGCACAGCTGCTGGCGCAAGCGCCAGGGGTGCGCATCCTGCAGCCGGAAGACTCCCGACAGGCTCTCCTGGCTGGTGAACTGCGAGCCATTGTAAGCATTCCGCCTGACTTTGAGCAGAAAATCAAGCGGTGGCAGCCGGCCAAAGTGACCATATTTTACGATTCCACCAACCAGAAATCGGTGTATGGCCGAGGCGTGATTGAGGATGTGCTGGACACCTACGCCGCAACCGTGACAGATGCGCGCCTGAAGGGGGCAGGGCTGGATTCGCGGGCGATCAAACCGATTGAGACTTCGTTTCAAAACGTCGCGTCTGACGAGAAGCTGACAGGGGGGATGCTCGCTGGCATCATTCCGCTGATGCTCGTTCTCTCACTGGCCTCAGGGGGAATTGCCGCGGCGACCGATCTGGTGGCCGGGGAAAAGGAGCGGGGAACGCTGGAATCGCTGGTGAGCGCACCCATCCCCGCAGGTAGCATCCTGACAGCGAAATTGCTCACCGTGATGGTGATGAGCTGTATGAGTGCGGCCGCTACCTTGATCAGCCTGTCGCTGGTGTTTCGGTTTGGCCCTATGACAGGCGAGGGGGAGGCGTTTTCTCTCGGATTTCTGTCGCCTTTATCCGTCGGAGTGCTGGCGGTTACGCTGCTTTTGCTGGCGGCCATGTTTGCCGGCCTGGAGCTGACCATCAGCACGCTGGCCAAGACGTTCAAGGAAGCGCAGACCTACATGACCGGTGTCGTCTTCCTGGCGATGGTGCCTTCCTACATGATGATGCCGCTCAATCCGGTCGATATCCCCGCACTCTACTACCTGCTGCCGATCTTCAACGGTGTTGCCATGTGCAAAGAGGTGTTCTACGGCGCGGTAGACCCGATCCACGCCGCCATGGCTTTGGGTACATCCCTCCTGTACGTGGCTGCCGCTATCGGTTTTGCCGCCCGCCTGTTTCGCAAGGAGGGGGCGGTCTTAAAGGCATAACAGGCCTGCAACTAACCGTTGCAGGCCTTCTTTGTTCTTGTATAATAGGGACAATTGGCAATACTCATGCGTTTATTCGTGAAGGTGGGTGACATTGTTGTGAATCCGCTCTACATCGGCGTTCTGTATGTCTTTTTGTCGGCAGCCGGCTTCGGGGTCATGTCGATTTTGGCCCATTATGCTTACGACGACGGCGCTGCCGTGCCGACGGTCTTGTTTCTCCGCTTTCTGCTGGCATCCGGGCTGTTTTTCCTCTTGCTGCTTGTCAAACGGGAGCGGCTCTTTGTCACCAGGCGGCAAGTGGCTGCGCTGTTCTTTCTGGGAGGCGTTTTGTATACGCTGCAGTCACTCAGCTTTTTCTCGGCTGTCATGTACATCCCGCCGTCTCTGGCCGCGCTTCTTCTGTATACGTTCCCGGTTTTTGTCGCCATTTTGTCCTACTTTGTGGACAAGGAGCGGTTGTCCAAACAGACGGTGATGGCCATGCTGCTTTCGCTGGCAGGCTTGACAATGGTGCTGGGTACCTCCTTCGCCAGCATTCGCCCTCTGGGCATCCTGCTGGCCCTGTCTGCCGCCCTGTTTTACTCCGTCTATATTGTCACCGGCAACCGAGTGGTCAAAGGCCTTTCGCCGTATGTAACCAGTGCTTACATCTCGCTGTTTGCCACCGTCTCCACCTTTTTCGTCGCGCAGGGCAGCGGGGGCGTTCAGTTGGATTTCGGAGCGCAGGGGTGGCTTGCGATCGGCGGCATTGTCCTGTTCTCCACGGTGATGGCGATTGCGTTTTTCTTCCGCGGTCTGCAGCTGATCGGTTCGACCCAGGCGTCTGTCCTCAGCATGCTGGAGCCGGTGGTCACGATCGCTTTTTCCGCTGTGCTGTTCGGCGAATCGCTTACCTGGCTTCAGTTCGCAGGGGGAGCGGCCGTGCTGCTCGGCGCCGTGCTGATCGTCTCCGGCAGGGAAAAGAAAGCCGAACATCCGTCCGTTACGCAAACCACACTGTAGATGCAAAGACGCTCCTGCCGGATGTGCCTGCACCCGACAGGAGCGTCATTTTCGCCTTTTAGCATTCTTTGATTTGCGAGCGGACGAGCCATCCGGCGCCGATCACGCCTGCGTCATTGCCCAGCGTGGCCGGGACGATCTGGCAGGACTCCGCTACATACGAGAAGGTGACAAAGCGGCGAAACGATTCCCGGACACGGGAGAACAAAAACTCGCCCGCGGCAGAAACACCGCCACCGATGACGAACTTGGCCGGATCGAGGACGTTGGCCAAATGGGAGAGGGCGAGTCCGAGGTAGAACGCGGCCTGATCTACAATGGCAACGGCGGCTTGATCTCCCGCTTTGGCGGCGTCCAGCACGTCCTGCGCCTTAATGAACCCTTGCCTGGCCAGCGCTTCCGCCAGCTGCGGACTGGTGCCTTCCTTAGCGGCCCTGGTTCCTTCGCGGATGATCGCGGTGGCAGAAGCGTATGTTTCCAGGCAGCCCGTCTTGCCGCAGTTGCAGGCCGGTCCTCCTGCCGGTTCCATCGTGATGTGACCGATTTCTCCGCCGACTCCGTTCATGCCGTGGACGATTCGTCCATCCAGAATGACGCCGCCTCCCACGCCTGTTCCGAGAGTGATCGCAATCAGATTACGGGCGCCTTGCCCCGCTCCTCGCCACATCTCGCCGAGTGCCGCCGTATTGGCGTCATTGTCTACAAAAACGGGAAGGGCGGACATCTGCTCCAGCCTTTCCCTCAACGAAACGGGCTTCTTCCAGTGCAGGTTGACGGCTTCCTGTACGATCCCGTTCTGTGCGTCAACGGGTCCCGGCACACCGATTCCGATCCCGGCCACCTTGTCTTTTTCCACGCCGGCCCGCTTCAACAGATCGTCGGCCATTTGCGCGATTTTTTGGATGACGCCGTCTTCCCCCTCTGCTACGGGAGTGGGCTTCTGCTCTTTTTGCAGGATGTTTCCCTCCAGGGAGAGCAGCGCCATTTTAATGGCGGTTCCGCCTACGTCAACCCCTATGATCACGTTTTTCAAAGTGTGCACACCCCAAATTCTTCCGTTTTTTTCTATCTTATCATGGGCCGCTCAGCATAGCGATTCCCAAAATTGGCTATACAGGATATGATGAGAAGAGAGAGAAAGCATGAGCGATGCGAAGGAAGAAGGGACCAACCGTGAAAAGAGCACGATTGATCTACAATCCCAGCTCCGGGCGCGAGATTGTGCGCCGCAAGCTGCCGGACATTCTGGATTTGCTGGAATCAGCCGGATACGAGACATCCTGCTACGCGACCAGAGGGGAGAACGACGCCGCGGAGGAAGCGGAACGCGCGGTTGCCCGCGGCTTTGATGTGATCATGGCCGCTGGCGGCGACGGTACCATCTACGAGGTGGTGAACGGCATGGCCGAAAAATCGGCCCGACCCGCCCTCGGCATTATTCCCTGCGGGACGAGCAACGACTTCGCCCGGGCGTTGGGAATTCCCCGCTCGATCAACCGCTCCTGCCGAATCATCACGTCGGGGAAGACGCAGCGAATCGATCTGGGGCGCATCAACGACAGGTATTTTATCAACATCGCCGGCGGCGGTTCGCTGACCGATCTGACCTACGAGGTGCCGAGCAAGCTGAAGACCCTGATCGGACAGCTCGCGTACTATGTGAAAGGGTTGGAAAAGCTGCCTTCCCTGCACCCCATCCATGTGCGGATCGAAACGCGCAATCAGGTTGTCATCGACGAAGAAATCATGATATTTTTAATAGCCAACAGTCATTCCGTCGGAGGATTTGACCGCCTGGCGCCAAAAGCGGATCTGTCGGATGGCAAACTGGATTGCATCGTGGTGAAAAAGACGAGCCTGCCGGAGTTTATCCGGCTGGCGACGGCGGCTGTGCGGGGAGAACACCTGAAGGACCCGAACATCCTGTATTTCCAGACAGATTATCTAAAGGCAACCGCGGCGGGAGACAAAAAGGTCCAGCTGAATCTGGACGGAGAGCTGGGCGGACAGCTTCCCTGCGTGTGCCGCGCCCTGCCTGGGCACATCGAAGTGTTTGTACCGTGATTTGTGAAAAAAGGAGTTAGTTCCGTGGCCAAGACAGCAAAGAAAAAAAGTAGTCCCAAACCCCCGGTAAAACCAGTCTATGACCTTCCGGTGCAAGTCGGCCAGGTGGTGGAGCTGGAGACAACCGGGCTCAATCACGATGGAGCCGGCGTAGGCCGCTATGAAGGGTATACGCTGTTTGTACCCGGAGCGCTGGCTTCCGAGAGGGTAAGGGTGCGGATTGAACATACAAAAAAGAACTTCGGCTTTGCCAAGCTGCTGGACGTGGTGCAGGCAAGCCCTTTTCGCGTGGAGCCGGCTTGTCCCGTTTTTTCCCGCTGCGGCGGATGTTCGTTGCAGCACCTCGCCTATGAAGAGCAGCTGCGCCACAAGCAGCAGATCGTCAAGGACAACCTGCGCCGCATCGGCGGCTTCCCGGTGGAAGGAGAAGGGGCGGTAACGGTTCACCCGACGATCGGCATGACCGATCCGTGGCGGTACCGCAACAAGGCGCAGGTGCCGATCGGGGAGCAGGAGGGGGCGCTGGTCGGCGGCTTTTACGCCGAGCGTTCCCACCAGATCATTGATATCGACGCCTGCCTGATTCAACACCAAGCCAACGACGAGGTGGTCGCGGCCGTCAAGCGCATCGCTGCCCGGTTGAACATCCAGCCGTACGACGAGGTTCGCCACACCGGCCTCCTGCGCCACGTGGTCGCCAAAGTAGGGGCTCGGACCGGCGAAGTGATGGTCGTATTGATCACCACGGAGGACTTCATCCCCCAGCGTGAGCACCTGATCGAGGCCATCCGCCGGGAAGTGCCGGCAGTGACCAGCATTGTGCAAAACGTCAACCCGGAGAAGACCAACGTCATCTTTGGCGACAAGACCGTAACCCTTTGGGGAAGCGACGTCATTTACGACTACATCGGGCCGATCAAGTTCGCGATCTCCGCCCGTTCGTTTTATCAGGTCAATCCCGTGCAAACGGAGATTTTGTACAACAAGACGCTCGAATATGCCGGCGCGACCGGGACGGAGACGATTATCGACGCCTATTGCGGCATCGGGACCATCTCGCTCTTTCTGGCGCAGAAGGCAAATCACGTTTACGGCGTGGAGATCGTGCCGGAAGCGATTGCCGACGCCAACCGAAACGCCGAGCTGAACGGCATCGCAAACGTCACGTTTGCCGTAGGGGCCGCCGAAGAGGTAATCCCCGCCTGGAAAGAGCAGGGCATCCGCCCCGACGTCATCGTCGTCGACCCGCCGCGCAAAGGCTGCGACGAGGCGCTCTTGACCACCATTCTGCAGATGCAGCCTGAGCGGGTCGTGTACGTTTCCTGTAATCCATCGACGCTGGCGAGGGACCTGAAGATCCTGAGCGATCTGTACGAGCTGAAGGAAGTGCAGCCGGTGGATATGTTCCCGCATACGGGGCATGTGGAGTGTGTAATATTGATGGTAAGAAGGGGAGCCGAGAGTTAGGCTCCCTTTTGTATTGGATTTTTGAAATTGTAATGGATGGTGATTTCTCCATTCGCCGACACTTCTACACGGTCAATGAGCCTGTGCAGGACGTGCCGTAGCGTTTCTTCATTATCGAACTGAAGGTTGATAAAGCGCTGGATTTCCGCTTGGAAAGCTTGTATGTTTGCTTCTGTGTCAATCTCTTTAGCAAGCATATCCTCTAATGTGCGCTTCTGTTGCTCCAATGCAATTTGTTCATCGTTGATGATTTGATACTGTTCCTCATAATCGCGCTGAGTAATGACTTGGCGGGACAATAAGCGAAGCAGTTCCCTTTTTTCAGTTTGCAGGGAATGGATTTCTCGTTCAATCCTTTTTAATTCTTCCATCGCTCCGAGCTTCTTTGTCCCTGCCCTTTTCAAGGCGATATTCAGTAAAGCATTCATGTTTATAGAATTGGTCGCCAATTCCCGTAGGTCAGACAGCACCTTATCTTTTAGGTCATCATGTTTGATGTAGTGGGATTGGCATGCGTGTTTCCCGTTTTTCTGATAGGTGGCGCAGACATAGCCTTTTCGGTCGTTTTTGTAGTTCATCCCTGCGCCGCAGTCCGCACAAAACGCCAATCGTGCAAAAAGAGACTTTTTCCCACGGCCTCTAAAGATTTTCTCCCCCTTTTTACTGATCTTCTCCTGCACTTCTTGAAACTCTTCCTGTGAAATGATGGCGGGGTGGGAATTCGGAATGATAATCCATTCATCCTGATGGTTCAGTATCCGCTTTTTGTAGCCCTTCTTCTGCAAAAATATCTTGTCTTTCCCGTCCGTCTTGGAGCGTCCCTGTACCAGATTCCCCGTATAGTGAGGATTGGTCAGAATCAATTTCACGCTAGAGTATTGCCATTTGTCCCCAGCGTTTTTGGCTCCCGCTACTGCCCGCGGGGTAGGGATTTTCTTAGCGGTCAGGTAATTGGCTATCTTCTGCATGCCCCAGCCTTCCCGCAAATAAAGATCAAAAATATGTCTGACCGTCTGCGAGTGAATCGGATGAAGTTCCAGCTTGCCTTTCACCTTTTCATAGCCATATGGGGGGAGACTGCCGTGAAATTTGCCTTCCCGCGACTTGACGGAAATCCCAAATTTCACCCGTTTGGAAATGGTGTCGCTTTCCTGTTGGGCAAGCGCTGAATAGATGGCTAGTTTGAATTCTGCTCCATCGTCAAAGGAATCGAAATTGTCCTCAACGGACATGACCCGAATCCCAAAACTCATGAGTTGTCTGACCAAGAGAATCGAGTCCACCGTATCCCTTGCCCACCTTGAAACGGATTTGATGAGAACAATCTCAAATTTTCGTTGCTCTGCGTCTTTCATGAGTTTTTGAAGCTCTACACGTTTGACCGTACTTGTGCCGCTTTTGCCTTCATCCGCATAGGTTTTGACCAATTCCCAGCCTTTTTCCCTTATGAAGTTTTCAAAGAACGTCAGTTGATTTTCCAGACTGTCCAATTGACTTTTCATCTCCGTGCTCACACGGGCATAAACTGCACATTTCATCATTAGCCCCTCCTATGAGCCTCATACGAAACGTGCTACCAACAATCCAGTTTGATATTAAACGCTGGATTTTTTGCTTGCGACTTCGTATCAGGCTGATAGAGAGATGTTCACATTTTGAAGCTGATTCCGTTGATGAATTACCCCGCCCGATGCCTAGAAATAGCAACTTTTCGGATGGCGGGCGGGGTGGCTAAGAAATATCCCGATGAAAATTTTCCAGAAGTCGTTGCGGAGGTGGAACAGGATGACAAAAAGGTTGTTTAGCGGTGAGCAAACATTGCAGGAAATCATGGAGTTATTGATTTGTACGATTTTTGAAGTTGAGCAAAGTTCAGAAACGGAATGATTGCGAAAAATGATTTGTTCTATTGGATTATTATAGTTTTTCACGTGGTTTTTCGGTAGCACACGTTAAAGAACCGGCCCGACTCATCATCGGTGTATCGTGCGTTAGAGGCACATTGCCTATTCCCAGATACCACTCCAATGAGTGGCCCCGTCGTAGTGCCTAATTGGCAGGGAATCTTGACAGAGTGATGGAATGATGCCATCCACGCAGTAAAGCTACACCTGGGTGCGTCTGATGTCTCGTAGGCTCTGGAAACCTCATCCTCACATAGCCTAGTTCATTCCCCTTTTTTACAAGGGGGAATGCTCAGTGTTCCTATCTTCACATAGCCCCCCGCCTGCGAAGCGGGCGGGGGGAGAAGAATAACTCACTCGCTATGGACTATTAATTATTAACCAAAACTAATAAATGAAAATTTTAGTTTTATCTATTGCTAAAAATATTTGAACACAGATAGATTAGTTGCCCAATACAAAGATAAGATGTATACACACGGTCCGCCCCACTCCCCATTTTTCCAAAAAAAAATGTTGAAATTGACATATTTTCGTTCTCTCAGTAGAACCTTAATATCGTTGCATGGTGCAGATGTGACTTTTTAGACTTTGATATAGTACACCAAAACGCAATAATAAAGTAAAATGGTTCTTTAGGGATAAGTTCTTCCCTTTTATTTCGTTGTCATCCTTATATACTCATCGGGGTGGTAAATATGGAATTAAATGAAAATGATATTCAATTTATTAAATATTGGGAGAATCAGGATTTTACTAATTGGAATGAAATGGATGTTAGGGAAGACTTTATAGCCCCACTACTAAACATACTTGGATATAGTAAAAGAACTATTAATAGTGTAATACGGGAGAAAAGCATATCCCTTTCAACTCCATATCATAGGGTGGGGAGAAAAAGGGTTTCGATTGATTATTTACCAACAATTCGCTTGAAACAATTCTGGATAATTGAAGCAAAACCAGGAACACCAATGAATATGGAGTATGGTGATTTATTGCAAGCTCATTTATATGCTATTCATCCCGAAATACAAGCTAAATTCATAGTTTTAATAAATGGATGGGAAATTAGAATATATGACGCATTAACTTGCCAATCATGGGACAATACTTTACTGGTATGTAACAAACAGAATTGTAGAGAAACTTTTCCTATATTAAAGCAAATCCTAAGTGCAAAAAGTATGTTGCAATATCAGCGTTCTAGAATAATTGAAATAGCTCGTCAAACTTTTTTAGTCGAAATTGATGAGGCACAGGTTAGAGAATTTCAATCAGACATGTATAGATTAATTAATGAGATTACTCCCGTAGTTCGCAACAATGCTCGGGAAATCAAATTAAATGCCTGGAGAGAACAGGAGATTAGGGAAAATGAAGAACTAAAAAGTATGGATATCAAGTCATTATTGATTTGCATGGACATCCCTACAAATACAAGATATGTAATTGCAAGAGAATATATTAGAAGAATTGAAAATGCTGATAAAAAAGAAAAGGCTAAATTAATTGACTCTCTAGTAATGTACTATAGAGGAAGACCTCATTCTATTTTTAGAGTATTGTCGGTATACATTTTGGTGTCAATATTAAAACGAAACCTAGAAATAGAAGGTTTAAATTACACTAGAAGTGTCAAACAAGCATTTGAGGAGCTTGTAATAAATAACTTAAATTATTGGAATCATCACAATCTTAGTAATGCCTTGTGTCATTTAGAGAACACTTCCCTAAGGCTTGCAAAGAAATTGTGTCTAAAAATTGTTTTGAATGAGGTTAAAAAAATAATTGAAAATAAGAGGAAATTTATTCCTGTAGAAGATTTACTTCGAGAACAACCTTCAGAAGCAAAAACTATAATTCCTATGATTGGACTGGTTGGAGAGCAGTTGTGGAGAAATTATTCGTCTTCAAGTAAGGTAGAGGAGATTTGGAAAGGAATAAATGAATATGAACTTATAGAAAGAGAGATTGATAAGATGCCTGAGGTTAAATATTCGGATGGTGACGCAGATTTATTATTTTTTGAGAGTTATGGCAAAGGTTTTGATATGTTATTTATGGGGACATGGGAAATAATTAATGCCAATCTAAGTTTTATAAAAGAAATATGCGTACCTGAGCAGATCATTAATATTGCGTCCTTAAGCAGAGAAGAAGCCTTAGAAGCAATTCCAAGGATAGAAGATGATCGCCCACAATAATCTAATCGGTAATGATGTCACCGCCGGGATATAATTGACCCAGGTTCGCCGGAAAGAAAATGACCCACCCTTAGCGAATATATCCCCTTCGGTATTAACGGCCAAGTTAATGATCGGAGGGAGACACATGCTAAGGAGTGGGATAGTGATATCGTTACATACCATGAGGGCAGAAGGCAAGAGTATTCGTGAAATTGCCCGTCAAACGGGGCATTCCCGAAATACCGTTCGCCGATATCTCCGAGGGGAATTCATCCCCGAAAAAGGAACCCGTAAATCTCGTGGGTCCAAGCTTGATCCGTTCAAACCGTTCCTGCAGGAACGGCTCCAAGAGGGTATCTATAACTGTGAAGTTTTATTCGAGCTTCTACGAGAGAAGGGGTATACCGGGGGACGTACTATCTTGAAAGATTATGTGAAGGACTTCCGTCCTCCTAAACAAGTGCCCGCTGTTCTTCGTTACGAGACGAAACCTGGTGAATACGCACAGGTGGACTGGGGACTGTGTGATTACGTCGATCAGGACGGAAACGTCCGAAAAGTGCCGGTATTTGTCATGGTATTGGGGTACTCTCGTGCTACGTATATCGAGTTCACCAAGCGTTGTGACATCCATAGCTTTCTGCGCTGCCTGATCCACGCATTTGAATATTTTGGGGGTATCCCCAAAGTAATGCTGACCGATCAGATGAAAACAGTCGTACTGGGCATGGGAGACGATCGAAAACCCCGCTGGCATTCGCTTTTTGCCGACTTTGCTGCGGCAATTGGGCTTGTTCCAAAAGTATGTAAAGTACGACGTCCCGAAACAAAAGGAAAAGTGGAACGAGGCGTTCAATACGTAAAATACAACTTTCTTCCTGGCAAACGCTTCGTTGATTTACAGGATCTCAATCAACAAGCCCTACACTGGTGCGAACGGATTAACTGTCGTATCCATGGAACAACCGGCGAACGGCCTACTGACAGACTCCGTGAGGAGCATCTGTCACCGATCCCTTCCGCTGATCGGTGGGAAAAATACCTGCATGAACCGAGACAGGTTAGTCGAGACGGATTTGTCAGCTACGATGGGGTGCGGTATGGGGTTCCATGGAGGTACAGTGGACGTGAGGGTACCGTGCGAGAAGTGAATGGGTGGGTAGAAATCTGGGTCGACGGCACATGTATTGCCCGCCACCAAAAGGTCTATCGATCCCGTTCAACGGTTTTTTGCGAAAACCAGTATGCAGGTCTTACGACCGCTCAAGGATATGCCTATCCACGTCCGCAAGCCCGACAGATTTCATCGCAGCAAGTGGAAGTGCGTTCGCTGGATGTCTATGAGCAGCTGACAGGGGTGGGAGCATGATCGAACTGGAGCAGGCACGATTTCGACTCGAGGAACTTGGGCTTCAGCAAGCGGCTCTGCTTCTGGATGCCCACTTGGAAGCAGCAAGTCATGGACAGCCCACCTATCTATCCTTTCTGAACATGCTGCTGGATGTAGAGATCTCGGAACGTCAAAAACGGAACATGGAGGTACGTACCAAGCTCGCACACTTGCCTTATCGAAAAACACTGGAGGAGTTCGATTTTGCTTTCCAACCCAGCATTGACGAACGAATGATTCGAGAGTTGGCCACGATGACTTTCGTTACCCGACACGAGAATGTCTTATTCTTAGGGCCTCCTGGCGTAGGGAAAAGTCATCTAGCGGTGGCGTTGGGGGTAGAAGCGATCTCGCAAGGGATATCCGTTTACTTTGTCAGTCTATCGCATCTCATCGAGGATTTCCTACGTGGAAAACAGGCTGGATAAACGACTCCGAATCTATATTCGGCCAAAGCTCCTCATTATTGACGAGATTGGCTACCTTCCGTTTGACAGTTTGGCAGCCAACCTGTTTTTCCAGGTTGTCAGCGCAAGATACGAGAGAGGGAGCATTCTGTTGACCAGCAACAAGAGTTTTGGTGAATGGGGAGAACTGATGGGCGATCCGATACTTGCCACAGCTATTCTGGATCGGCTCTTACACCATTCCCATATCGTCAACATTAGGGGGAACAGTTACCGACTTCGTGAAAAGATGAGGACTGGGGCCTACGGCTCCCCCTCTACCACCTAATCCACTAAAAAATCGCCGGGTGGGTCAATTTTAAACCGGCGATGGTGGGTCAAAATAAAGTCGGCGTTGACAATTCTATGTTTGTTCATAACTAATACCGCACCGAAACACATCATTTAAATTAAATCCCCAAGAATATTTGGGAGTAAAAACGGTAATTAATGTGGTATAATATTCTGGATTATTTAAGCAAAAATGAGGTGTATCATGCCAAGAGTTAGAGTTTCAGAATATCGTTCATACGCTTGGATCAAAACCGAGTTACAAAATGCTGGATGGAACGTGAAAAATCCGAGTTTAGATACAAATGGTGAAGTTTATTATCAACAAGAATGTCTGAATCATAGTGAAATAAGAGAACAATTAGTAAATCAGAAACCTGAGTTTGTAGTAAAGCTTAATGAATTAGATTTTTGGGTTATTGAGGCTAAGGCAGATACTGCAGATTTAGAATTAGCGTTTAGAGAAGCTATTGAATACGGAAATCAAATTAATCAGTCCAGTGTTATAAAAGCGAAAATTGTTACTGGGGTAGCTGGAACTGAACCGAACGAAATGTTGGTAAAAAACGCATTTCTTGATATTGATGGAACATATAAGGTTATTACCTATAGAGGAGAAGAAATTACTAGTTTAATAACTAAAGACAGAGCGGAACAATTAATTGCTAGTGGAACGTCCGCATTACAAGACTTAATTCCTGAAGAGAAAATGCTTATTAAAACCGCTGAAGCAATTAATGAAGAGATGCATAATGGATCAATTAACAAAGATGCTCGCGCACGAGTTATCTCTGCTTTACTATTATCTTTGGTAGGTGCGGGGGGACCTGATTTTAGAGCTGATATTGAGGTTTTTATAGATAGCATTAATTCAAGAGCTAGACAAGTTCTTAGAAGACATAACAAGGAAGGTTTTTACGAAAGTATAAAGCTAACGCTACCTGAAATGGAAAATGCCAAAAGGAAATTCCACCAAGCATTAATAAAGACTTACTTTTTGTTGCAAAAAATAGATATTAAAGCAGCTATGAATTCTGGAACAGACGTACTAGGAAAATTTTATGAGGTTTTCCTTAAATACGGTAACGGAGCAAAGGATATTGGAATAGTACTTACTCCCAGACATATTACTCAGTTTGCATGTGAAGTCTTAAATATAAGGCATACAGACATTATATATGACCCTACTTGTGGTACAGGTGGTTTTCTTGTAGCAGCATTTGACTATGTTAGAAAACACTCTACGCAACAACAAGTTCAGACGTTTAAAGAACATAAAATTTTTGGGATCGAGCAGGATGCAATAGTAACCGCATTAGCAATAGTAAATATGATTTTCAGAGGTGATGGTAAAAGTAACATTAGAAATGATGATTGCTTTCCAGTCCACCTTGTTAAGAGAACAATTAATGGAATTGAAACAGCTGTTTACTCTAATACACCAGGCGAAAAACCAGTTACAAAAGTCTTAATGAACCCCCCATTTTCCAAAAAGAGTGAGACTGAAAAAGAGCATAAATTTGTACAACATGCTTTAGACCAAATGGAAGATGGTGGTACCTTATTTGCTATTGTACCTACATCGGTAATGATTAAGGGTGGAGTCTTAAAAGAGTGGAGAAAACAATTGCTGCAAAGCAATACTCTATTAGCCGTACTGACTTTCCCTGAAGATTTATTTTACCCCGTAGGAACTAGAACAGTAGGGATATTTATCAAAAAGGGAATCCCACACCCCCAAGGGTGTAATGTATTTTGGTCAAAAGTTAATTCAGATGGGTTTATTAAGAGTAAAGGGAAAAGGTTACCATCTGATAGAGTACCAAATGACTTAGAAACATTGAAAAATGATCTTAAGATGCACTTGTATGACCAATCAGCTATAAACAAGAACATACCTGAGTTTGTTAAAACATGTCCGATCGATTTTAATGATTCATTCTTAGAACTTATGCCTGAAGTATATCTTGATGAGAAAGAACCTACACTTGAAGAAATGGCTGATGGTGCAGACCAGTATTTCAGAGAGTACTTGGCTTATTTAATAAAATCAGGAGTAAGATTAACGCTAAAAGCGCCTGATCTTTCGATTTCTGACATTACACCACCACATGCATTTAAACTTTTTGACTTAACCGACTTTATTAAGGGAGACGTGACTTCTGGTGTAGTACACGCAATTTCTGATTTCTATGAAGGCGATATACCGTTAGTATCCTGCAAAACCGAGGATAACGGAATTGTGGGTTTTTACGACATACAATTAGAAGATCAGTATAATCATTGTTTTACTATTGCTGGAGACGGTTCATTTCCATTAACCACTTATTATCATTTCTTCAATATTGCTGCTTATGACAATGTTACAATAGCACCGTTAAAAGATAATTTAAGTCTATCTACTATATTTTTCCTTGCTTCAAGACTTAATAGAATGAGATGGAGATATTCATACGGAAGAAAATGTTATTCTAATAAAGTAAGAGAACTTAAGGTTTTACTACCAATTAATCAACAAGGTAATCTGGATGAAACATTTATTTCACAATTCTTTGATAGATTGTATGGATGGAGTGAAATAAGTAGTTTTATTGAAATGGAAAGATCAAAGATACAGTTTGCTCAGCAAGGTGAATAGATAAAACATGAGAAAAGCCCTGAGAGTAGGGCTTTTCACGATTGGGGCATATCGTATAGCTTGTTATCACTGGTCACTCGACACATGTGGAGTGTTGCTCACTGTTGGTCAGGAAAGACTAATAGTAGAGATGTATTGGCGGAAATAGCAAAGAGGGGCGGCGTATCCCTCAAAGTGCCTGTCACTTGTCGATACCAAGGAACGCTTGTGGCGCAAGGCGCCTTCTCGCTTTACAAAACGGAGGTTATTCGAGAAATTGGTGGGTGGCCGGATGCCATCGGAGAAGATATTGTATTGACTTGGCGTTTGCTTGGGACCAACCGTAGGGTGTATTTTGAACCGCTGGCTGTGGCATTTACCGACGTGCCAGAAGCATTCAAACACTTTTTCCGGCAGCGCAGCCGCTGGGCCAGGGGGATGATTGAGGCTTTGAAAGTGATCAAGCCCTGGGAGCACCCGATTATGTTCACCCGTTTCTTATCTGGATACAATCTGATCATGCCATACCTGGACATCGTTTACACGTTCTGCTGGATTCCTGGTCTACTTGCGGCCTGTTTCGGATACTTCTGGATAGTTGGACCGGCCACACTCTTGGTGCTCCCGTTGGCGCTATTACAAAATTACATCTTGTACCGCTATCAAAAATACGTCTTTCGCACGTTGAATCTGAAAATCAGACGGAATTGGTGGGGTTTTATCGCTTACGTCCTTTGCTATCAGATGATCATGAGCCCTGTGTCCGTATGGGGATACCTTCAAGAATGGCTAAAGCTCCGCCGCGTCTGGAAATAGGGTTATGAAGTGCCTGTCACTTGTCGACGAATAAAATATTGCAAACCTATTTTTGGATTGAAACCAAATTATGGAACCGATCAGCAAGTTCATTGTGAAGACTATCATTTTTGATGACAGAATATAGTTAATTTTGGTAAGATATTTCAGATATTATTATTTGGAGGATTATATGAAAAAACAATCTTTGAAAATCGTGCTTTGTATCTTGCTCTTATTGAATTTAATTAACACAGTTGATAATGTGTCGGCAGAAAGTATAGAGAAAGGAAATACATCTGCAAATAACAGAGATGTAGGATTTGAAATAGAAAGAAATGGTTGGATATATTTTGTTGATAATAATTCGAAATCTAATAATCGGTCAATTTATAAAATGAAGTCTGACAAAACTGGCCTAAAAAAACTAACAAACGGACGAATTGGAACAAATCTAAATCTAGTAGGGGATTGGCTTTATTATTTTTCTTTTTTTGGTGGGATCAATAGAGTTAAAATAGATGGATCAGCTTCATACTCATACAATGTTGGTGGTGAAGAATTAAATGTTATTGGGAATTGGATGTACTACATAAATCCTAATAGTGGTTCTAAAATCTACAAACATAGTGTAGATAACAAAAAGAAAATCGTATTAGAAAATCGAATATCAGATAATCTCAACGTAGTGGGTAATTGGATTTATTACAGTGTTGGCAATGCAATATATAAAATGAAATTGGATGGTTCTCAAAAAACAAAGTTACGTCAAGAAAAGTATATTGTTACGTTCATGATTGTTGACGAAAGTGGGAAAAATATTTTTTATAATTTAGCTAATGGTGGTTTGCTGAAGCTATCTACTGATGGTAAGATCCATAGACAATTAATAGAGGATTTAGTTGGTTCTTTCAATGAATTTGGGGATTGGATTTACTTTACTAGTATAGACCTTAAAGAGATACAAAATATTAATAGTCGAGGTAATAATAGTCTTTATCGAATGAAAAAAGACGGAACTAGTCGTCAATTACTATCTAAAGATGGACATCACACAGGGTTAACGATTTCAGGTGGATGGCTTTATTATAGTAAAAAACATACAGGATCAAATGATGTAATTCGTTATCGGATGAAATTAGATGGAACAAAAAATGAATTATTTCTTTATCCAGGGCAAAAAAATCCAGTAATCAGCTCAATGGGTTCTGGTAAACTTCCCCAAAACACTACATACTCTATGATTGTAGATGGGAAGATCATAGATCATAATCAAGGTGTTCCTATCTACAGATCAGGGTTACTCTATCTACCTATCGAACCAATTGTTAGGGGAATGAGCGATACCTTCAATTACATTCAAAAACCATACACTGCAACTATTACTAAGAAAGATGGAACTGAAATTGAAATTTCTGTCTCGAAATCAACAGCACTAGTAGATGGAAAGATAGTTCCTTTATCAAAATTAATGTTAGAGGGTACAGAAGTTCCGATCCAAGCAAAACCTATTGTTTTTAATAGTAAATTGTATGTTCCGAATGATTTTGTTAATGAAATTGTGAAATATCCATTGAAAATAGATAAAGGTGATAATATAACAAAAGTAATAATAGGTATCCCTTGATTGTAAATATGAAAAATGGAAAGAGATTCCCTATTATTTTTAATCAAAATGATATCTTTCATACCTTTTATCAAACGGGAAGTGGGCTCTATGTCTATTACATGGAGCTTTTTTTATTGATATTCGAATAAGAGTTATTTTACTTATCCTTTGATTCTATTGGGTTATGAAGTGCCTGTCACTTGTCGACGAGATCTCAGGGGGAGAAACAGGTGAATGTTGAATGGATTTCACTGGATTTCTATGGTGGTTATTGGGGAGGGAGTTACAAGATTAAACTATTCCCAGAAGGCAGATTCACTTTTATTGACGTAGGCATTAACAGTTGTTACGAAGGAAAAGTCTCAAAACGAGTATTTACCAATTTAGCAAAAAAATTGCTGGATAAAAATTTTCTATCTGATGAAATAACCATTCCACCAGACTTTGTAGTGTGTGATGGGTACAGCAGGACATTAACTTGGAGCATAGGTGGAGTCACACATCAATATCATGTCAAAATTGATATGGGTCCAAAGACCGTGCTGAAAATAATGGAAACTGAAGAAAAATCTGGTTTACAGCAAATATTTGGCCAAACCGGATGATGATGAAGAGGAAACGGTCATGTGGATTGCTTCATTTCGCCCCGAATATGGCGCAAGCGCCGTCGGTCAAGTATTTCTACACGGATTTTCCAAGCTTGCAAGCCGTGGCCGTATGGTCGTCATGACGCCTTTCATGGAAGCGCATCAACTGATCGAAAGCATTGGTTTCGAACCGCTGCCTTGGGCCAATACCATGACAGAAAGCGGTTTGTTGAACAAAGCATACCGGCTTGATTTGACTGATGTCGGCCCTTGCCTTACGCAGGTAAGCTCTGGCAGCGAAGAGCATCAGACAGCTGCGCCCAACAAACCGTTATCCTGGGAGGAAACCTTCGACCATGTGAAGAGCTTGCTTGTTCATTTTCATCATTTCGAGCAGCGAGCGGACATTGTCGGCCGATGTCCGTTTATGCGGACGCGCTGTCATACCCGTCAGGAGCTGATGAAAGCGGCCGATACCGTGCGCACATTCTTTCACACGACGATAAACACCTGGTCTGAGGAAGCCGCGTCATCCTGCCTGTTCGGTGAGATTCTTCGTTCCCGGTTCGATGAATAAGGGAGTGCAGCGTAATCCATTACATTTGTCATACCCTCGACTTGACGTTTATGACTACAGGGAACGGGCTGCGTTTTCTATAATGCAGATAGTCATATCGAGGAGGAACAGAACATGCACCAATCCAACATAGCCCACTTGAAACAGAGTGTCGCCCCCTATGAGAAAACCGATACGAAGACGAGTATCAGACAGCTTTTCAACACCCTGGGTCCTTTTTTTCTGCTCTGGTATGCTGCGTACCTAAGCCTTTCCGTTTCGTATTGGCTAACCCTTCCGATTGCGATCGTCGCGGCCGGATTTGTGATTCGGACCTTTATCCTTTTTCATGACTGTTGTCACCAATCGTTTTTCAAAAGTCGCCTCGCGAATGATATAGTCGGCACGATTACGGGTGTCCTTACATTTTGTCCGTATGAACAGTGGAAAAACACTCACAATATCCACCATGCATCGAGCGGTAACCTCGATAAACGGGGCATCGGAGATATCTGGATTCTTACGGTTGAGGAATATGCAGCTGCTCCCTTATGGCGTCGCGTTGCTTATCGGATTTATCGGAATCCATTCGTCATGTTCGGTCTGGGGCCAATCTTTGTATTCCTCATTCAATACCGGTTTAACCGCAAAGGTGCGAAGCGCAAGGAGCGCATTAACACATACGTGACCAATGCCTCTCTCGTTGCGCTGTATTCGCTGATGATCTGGGCAATTGGATGGCAGGCGGTCGTGATGATTCAGGGTCCGATCTTTTTCGTATCCGGCATGCTGGGCATCTGGCTGTTTTATGTACAGCATACGTTCGAGGATTCCTACTTTGAAAACGAAGAAGAGTGGAGCTATGTGAAAGCTGCGGTGGAGGGAAGCTCTTATTACAAGCTGCCGAAGCTTTTCCAATGGATAACCGGAAATATCGGGTTTCATCACGTTCATCATTTGAGTCCGAGAGTACCGAACTATCACCTGGAAAAAGCGCATAATGCGACGCCGCCCCTTCAGAAGGCAACGACCATTACCATCGCCACCAGTCTGAAGTCGCTTCGTTTCCGGCTGTGGGATGAGCGCAACAAAACGTTTGTCCGTTTTAAAGATTTCAAGAGTTTGTACCGTCAGCCCGATTCGATGGCAGACAACATGAAAATCACCCTGCCGTAAAACCTTCCTTTCAGATACACTTAGCTATAGTGGCGAAGAAAAAGGTGGGCGAGCATGCAGAAATGGTATCAAATTCTTCACAAGAACACGGGTCTTAGTCCATATGTGTGGGTTGTCTTTTACATCCTGCCTTTTTATTTTATTTTTCCCGCCTCCTCCACTTACGAGGTAGTAATCGGCATCATCATGATCCTTGTGTTTTTTATTTGCTACGTGTTCTCCTTTCTGTCCAAAGGATGGCTGATCTACTTTTGGACGAGCGTGCTGATTGTGATCTCAATCGCGATGACCTTGCTGTTCGGCTATGTGTATTTCTCCCTCTTCCTGGCGTTTTTTATCGGCAATATCCAACATAAGATCGGATTTTTTACGTTGTACACCATTCATCTTGTCAGCACGGTTGTAACGATCAACCTTGGATTCATAACGCAAAACTCTGTTATGATTACCCAGCTGCCGTTTGTACTCGTCAGTCTGATTGCTGTGATTCTCCTTCCCGTCACCACCTACAACCGGAACAAGAGAGAGAAACTGGAGGGACAGCTGGAGGATGCGAACAAGAGGATTTCTGAGCTGGTAAAGCTGGAAGAACGCCAAAGAATCGCCCGCGATCTGCACGATACACTCGGTCAGAAGCTCTCCTTAATTGGCTTAAAGTGCGATTTGGCGGGCAAGCTGCTAAGCAGCAACCCGAGCCAGGCCCAAACCGAGATTAAGGAAATTCGTCAGACGGCGCGAATCGCGTTAAAGGAAGTTCGGGAAATGGTCACCCACATGCGCGGTACGAGGTTAGTGGACGAAATGTTTCGAATCAAGCAGATTTTCAAAGCCGCTCAAATCGATTTCACCCTGGAAGGGGACCCGAATCTGACCAACACCTCCCTGATGGCCGAGAATGTGTTGAGCATGTGTCTGAAGGAAGCGGTTACCAATATTGTGAAGCACAGCAACGCTTCTGCCTGTTCCATCGTGATCGAGCCATCGCAAACCGATCTGGTTGTCAGGGTGAAGGACAACGGCATCGGCATCACGGAGGAATCCGTTTCCTTCAGGGGAAATGGACTGCGGGGCATGAAAGAGCGGCTTGAATTTGTGAACGGGAGCATGGAAATTGTTACCGATCGTGGAATGACGGTTGTCTTTCGAGTTCCAAACGTCTTCAAACGACCGGAAAAGGAGGCGGGGATATGATTCGAATCGTGATTGCCGAGGACCAGCGGATGCTGCTGGGGGCGCTTGCTTCCCTGCTCGATTTGGAGGAGGATATGAAGGTCGTGGGTAGAGCCAGTAATGGCGAGGATGCCGTGAAACTGGTTCACCTTCATAAACCGGATATTTGCATGATGGACATTGAAATGCCGGTAAAGAGCGGGTTGGACGCGGCTGAGGAACTAAAGGGATCTGGCTGCAAGGTGATGATCCTGACCACGTTTGCCCGCCCAGGCTATTTTGAGCGCGCTCTAAAGGCAGGGGTTAACGGTTATCTGTTGAAAGACAGTCCCATTGAGGAACTGGCTGACTCGATTCGCAGTATCATGGCCGGCCGGCGCATCTATGCACCGGAGCTGGTGGATGAGGCATACGGTCAAGAAAATCCGTTGACCGAGCGGGAAAAGGAAGTGTTGGTACTGATCGCCGACGGTAAAAATACGAAGGAGATCGCGAGCCAGTTGTATCTGACAACAGGAACCGTCCGCAATTACATTTCCGCTATCTACGACAAGCTCAATGTCGATAACCGCATTGAAGCCATCATGCGTTTCAAAGAAAAGGGATGGTTCAAATAGAGACGAGAAAGGGCGACATCGGAAGGAGATCCGGTGTCGCTCTTTTTCATGTGTGTAGAAAAAATGCGAAATTTGTAGTTGACAAGTGATAGCGCTTACTTTTAACATAGATTTCAATCAGATATAAGATAGATCTTACATAGATCTATGTAAAAAAATGGTAAAAAACTGATGAATGGAGCTGCGGTATAATCATGACAAGCGATAGCTCCAGAAAGGAGGTATCACGGTTGGCTGAAGAGCGTATACTTGCGACTTATCTGATCGAAACCGCATTTCCTTTGGAATATGCTGCCGAAGTCATGGCAGGTGAGCAATCGACCGGAACGTTCGTATCTGTACCGGGGGAAACACCGGAGCTGAAAGAAAAGCATGCAGCCCGTGTGATCAGCGTGACGGAGCTGGAAGCGGTTTCGCAACCGACGCTGCCGCATGCCAGCGTACCGAAAGGCTCTCAAACACCCGTATACAGAAGGGCGATTGTGAAACTGTCCTTTCCGCTGCATAACATCGGGCTGTCTCTTCCGAATCTGTTGACCATGGTGGCCGGAAATTTGTACGAATTAATCGAATTTTCTGGGCTGCGTTTACTGGACCTGGAACTTCCCGATTCGTTTGCCCGCAAATATCCGGGGCCTCAATTCGGCATACAGGGAACAAGGGAATTGGCGGGTGTCCATGATCGACCGTTGATCGGGACAATTGTAAAACCGAGTATCGGTCTCAAGACGGAAGATTATCGTCCGCTTGTAAGAACGCTGGCGGAAGCAGGGATTGACTTTATCAAGGACGACGAACTCTGTGCTGATCCTGTTTGTGCTCCTTTTGAGCAAAGGGTAAAGGCTGTCATGGAGGAGATCAACAGGGTTGCGGATAAAACCGGGAAAAAGGTGATGTACGCGTTTAATATCACCGGCGATATCGATGAGTTAAAGCGGAATCATGACATCGTGTTAGAGGCTGGCGGTACTTGTGTCATGGTCAGCATCAACAGTGTCGGCCTGAATGCGGTGGAATACCTGCGCCGCTATTCGCAATTGCCGATACACGGCCACCGGAATCAGTGGGGCGCCATGAGCCGTTGTCCGCTGCTTGGCATCGGATTTACCGCCTATCAAAAACTGTGCCGGCTTGCCGGTGTAGATCACCTGCATACCAACGGATTAAACAGCAAATTTGCAGAAAGCAACGAATCCGTTGTCCAATCCATTAAAGATTGTTTGACCCCGATGTTCGGCGACGATACGGTCATGCCTGTACTCTCTTCGGCACAGTGGGCGGCAAGCGCCATTCCGACCTATGAAGCTGTTCGTTCCATCGACGTCATTCATTTGGCTGGAGGTGGAATTCTGGCACATCCGGACGGACCGCAAGCGGGTGTACTGAGTATGCGTCAAGGCTGGGAGGCAGCCGTGAAAGGCATACCGCTGGAACATTATGCGCAACAGAATTCGGAACTCGCGCAAGCCATTCGGAAGTTTTCGAAACAGTAGAGAGGAGGGGAGAGAAACAACATGGAGGAACAACAACTCCTATTGGCATTTTACGGCGACGACTTTACAGGATCGACAGACGCCATGGAGGGTTTGGCATCCAGCGGCTATCGAACGGTCCTCTTTCTCGATGCCCCTACAGAGGAAATGTTGCAAACATTCAAAGGAATCCGATGTATAGGTGTAGCAGGGACGAGCCGGGCCAAAACGCCATCGGAAATGGAAAAGGAACTGCGGCCGGTGTTTGAGAAGCTGGCTCAGCTGCCAGTGCCGGTTGTGCATTACAAGGTTTGTTCGACGTTCGATTCTTCTCCGGAAGTGGGAAGCATAGGCAAAGCCGTTGAAGTAGCGCGCGACTATTTTTCAAAGGATGCCGTCATTCCCCTGCTGGTCGGTGCTCCGCCATTGGGACGGTATACGTTGTTTGGTCAACACTTTGCCAGGATGCACGACCAGGTTTACCGTCTGGATCGACATCCGACCATGTCCCGTCACCCGATTACTCCCATGGGGGAAGCGGATTTGCGGGTGCATCTCGGGAAACAGACAACGGAAAAAATCGAGCTGTTGAACATCATCGAGCTGGATGGCCAGCCGGAAACGGTACGTGAACGATTTGCGCAAAAGCTTTCAGAAAAACCCGGAATCCTTCTCTTTGACGTACTGGATGAACCCCGTTTACAAATGGCCGGACAATTGATCTGGGAAGAAGCGCAAGGCGAGTCCCGATTTGTAGTCGGATCTTCAGGCGTGGAATATGCCCTTACCGCCTATTGGAAATCGAACGACATTCAGCCTGTTGAATACCAGGTTTCGACGGAGCCTGTCAAACGTGCAGATCGGATTTTTGTGGTCTCGGGCAGCGCATCACCCATCACCAAGCTCCAAATTGAAACCGCATTACAACAAGGGTTTCATGGAATCCGAATCCCGGTGGAGGACATTGTGGATTCAAAGACGGTTCCCCAACATCTGCTGAATGAAGCGATACAACAATTGCAGCAAGGGAAAAGCGTCGTGATGTACACAGCGATGGGGCCGGATGACCAATCGATTGCGGAAACAAGAGAGCGCTTCGCTGCCATGGGGATAAGGGATACCGAATCCGGCGAGTATATTGGTAGAAAGCTGGGGAAATGGACCAGAGAGATCATGAAGGCTGTCAAACTTCGTCGCGTCGTCATTGCGGGAGGGGACACCTCGGGGTTTGTAACCAGGGAAATGAATATTTACGGCTTGGAGATGCTCATGTCCGTATCCCCCGGAGCTCCGTTGTGCAAGGCTTACTCGTTTGAAGACGAGCTGAACGGCGTCGAATTGGCATTAAAGGGCGGTCAGTTGGGAAGTCCTGATTATTTTGTGAAGGTGCAGCAAGCGGAGGCAGCATGGGATCTCAATACTCCGATTGGATAGGAGGATGATCGTATTTTGGATGGCAAGGGAACGCCGTTGTTAAAGGATATCGCTTACAACAAAATCAAGGAGAGTATCTTGACGGAAGTATATTCTCCCGGGCAATTCTTGTCCGAACGCGAACTGATTGAAGCATTGCAAATGAGTAAAACACCGATCAAATCTGCTCTTGTGAGGTTGGAAACGGAAGGGTTCGTGACCGTTTCATCCAAGCAGGGGATTATCATCAACGACCTTTCGGTGGACCGGATTACCGACATCTATGATCTGCGAACAGCCTTGGAAACGTTTGTATGCGAGCAGATTGGCGGACGGCTTACTGCCGAGCAGATCAGACGCATTGAAACCAATTTGAAAGAGACAGAAGAGAGTGTCAACGAGCTCGATGCCAAAGCGTTCACGCTGAAGGATCACGAATTCCACCAGCTGTTGTGCCAGTTTTCCGGAAACCAGGAAATCTATCGGATTCTCCTCAACTATCATGATCATTTGAGGCGTATCACCCTTCGTCACTTGAAGAAGGATCCGAATCGGATGAAGCGCTTTTTTATGGAGCATAAGGAAATTTTCGATTGTCTGATCAGCGGCGATCTCAAATCCATCCAGTTGATGAAGGCACACTTGCAAAATTCCAAAAAGGAATTATTTCTATAACCCGTTCCTTTCCTAAACAGAGAATGAACACATTGATCTGGGGTGCGAGAGAAATCAAACAGGAGGCAGCAAATGATGAAGGCAGTATTCGTTGAAGCAGCATACCAAATCGAGGTGAAGGAGGTTGAGGAGCAGCCAGTTGAAGCGAATGAAGTCGTGATAAAAGTCAAAGCCGCGGGAATCTGCGGTTCTGATATCCACACCTATAAGGGTCTCCATCCATTTCGGAAACCCCCCGTTATCATTGGACATGAGGTTGCGGGGGAAATCGTGAAAGTGGGAGAAGCGGTCAAAAAATTCAAGGTTGGCGACCGGGTTACGGTAGAACCTCAGACCGGGTGCGGAAGCTGCGAATATTGTTTGACTGGAAAGATCAATTATTGCGAGAACAGAGGAGCACCCGGGGTCAAAGGCTGGTACGGGACCATGGCCGAGTATTTCGTAGCTCCGGAAAATTGTGTATTCAAACTGCCGGACAATGTTGACCTGTATCAGGGCGTTCTTGTAGAACCTCTCGCGGTTGGTGTGCACGCGGTTCGCAAAGCCGACATCCAACTGGGTGAGAAAGTGGCCATTCTGGGAGCGGGACCCATTGGATTGTTGACTCTGGCATGTGTAAAAGCGGCTGGAGCGACGACGATTCTGGTGACCGATGTGATGGATTATTGCCTGGAAAGCGCACAGAAATTGGGTGCCACTCACACGCTGAACATTACAGATAAAGCGAATTGGGTAGACGAAATCAGGGGACAAATCGGCCCATTCGATAAAGTTCTGGTGGCGGTTGGCGTGCCGGGAATTATCAACCAGGCTTTGGGCCTTCTGCGGAAAGGCGGCCGTGTCGTAACCATTGCCATGTTCCATGGTGAACAGTCTTTTGACATCGGGAACCTTCAAGGTTCCGAAAAAGAAATCGTTGGATGCATGACCTATACAAGAGAAGATACCCAGGCTGCCATTGAACTGATTGCGAACGGTTACGTGGATTCGGATGTCATCATTACCCACAAGCTTCCGTACGCACAAGCAGCTGAGGGCTTCCGAATGGTAGATAAAAAAGAAGATTCTTCGATTAAAGTTTTGGTTACTTTTGAATAATCAAAATGAACAAACGGGGGTATGTAACGATGGTAAAGCGTATTGTCACACTGTTATTGGTTCTGGCGGTAGCATTAACGACTGCAGCATGCGGTGGAGGAAAAGAGAATGCAGGCACCGGTGCAGGTGGAGGTGCTGCACAGGAACCGGTGAAATTAAAGCTTGGACATATTGCGGGGGAAAACGACGCTTGGCACAAAGGTGCTTTGAAGTTCGCCGAATTGGTGAAACAAAAGACGAACGGCAGTGTAGAAGTAGAAGTCTTTCCGAGTTCCACCTTGGGTAATGACCGGGACCTGATTGAAGGCATGCAGATGGGTTCTGTTGATTTTGCGTTGGTCGCCGGGGTTCTCTCCAACTTCTATGAACCCTATTCGATCCTGGAGCTCCCTTACTTGTTCCGTGATAAAGAACACCTGGAAAAAGTATTGTACGGCCCTGTAGGCGATGAGCTCAAAGCTGAATTGTTGGAAAATGCGAAATTGCGCGGCCTGCAATTCTGGATGAGAGGCCCGCGTGAGCTGACCGCGAACAAAAAGGTAGAAAAGCTGGAAGATTTGAAAGGCATCAAGATTCGTGTGCCTGAAATTCCGGCCTCTATCGCGGCATGGAAAGCGATGGGCGCTACACCGACTCCAATGGCTTTTGGTGAAGTGTATTCCTCCCTGCAGACTGGGGTAATCGACGCACAAGAGAATCCACGCGCCCTGATCGATAGTGCCAAGCTGAATGAAGTGCAAAAATATTTGATGAAAACCGACCATGTATTCGGATATGTCCTTTTGACCATGAGCGACCTTACCTATAACAAGCTGACTCCTGAGCAGCAAAAAGCGGTTGAAGAAGCGGCCAAAGAAGCTACCGAATACGAAAACAAGCTGGTATTTGAGTTGGAAGACCAGCTGTTGAAAAAGTTGAAAGATTCGGGCATGGAGTTCGTAGAATTGGACACCAAACCTTTTGTTGAGGCTGTACAACCTGTTCACAAAGAATTTGCGGAAAAATACGGCAAGGAGCTCTACGAGAAGATTGTAAATACGAAGTGACGGAATCGTCAGGAGTTGGCACTCGGGCATGCAAGTGTTCGAGTGCCACGTTTACCCTGACGAAATCGTTCCCAAACAATCATCTGGAAGGGAGCTATGGTATGCAACAGGCGATAAAAATCATTGATGCCATAAACAAACTTCTGAGTATCGTGCTGAGTGTGGTCTTGGCCGTTATGGCTCTTCTCATTGTCGCTCAGGTATTTACCCGGTATGTGGTCGATATATCCCTTACCTGGTCAGAGGAAGCCGCCAGATATTTGATGGTTTATTCCGTTTTTCTGGGCGCTGCTTTGGCCATACGGTACCAGAAACATGTGGCGATCGAAATTCTCTCAGAGTCCATTAATGAAAAAGCACGGAGAATCGTAAAGCTGATCATCATGATCATCTGTATCGTATTCTTTTTCATGTTGCTTGTAAAAGGCATTGATATTTTGGAGCTGGTCAGCAGACAAAAGTCTCCCGCATTGCGCATCCCCATGACCATTCCCTATGCGGCGATCCCCATTGGAGCCGGATTGTTGATTTTGAACTCGGTAGCCGTCATTTTGGAAATGTTCATCGGCAAAAAGGAGGAGAACCACTAATGGGCGGCATCTTGATGGGGTTTCTGCTGGTATTCTTTGCATTAGGGGTTCCGATTGCGGTAGCGATGGGGTTGGCTTCTGGTCTGGCGATCTGGTGGAACGAAGGAGCACCGTTAACCGTTCTGGTGCAACGCTCTTTTACATCCATTGATTCTTTTCCATTAATGGCCATTCCGTTTTTCATTTTGGCGGGCGTCCTGATGGAGTTTGGCGGCATTTCCAAGCGCTTGATCAACCTTGCAAACGCTTTAACGGGTCACTTTTCAGGCGGCCTCGGTATCGTAACCGTGGTGACCTCCATGTTTTTTGCAGCGATTTCAGGATCGAGTGCCGCAACAACAGCCGCGCTGGGAAGCATTTTGATTCCGGCGATGATTGCTCGCGGTTATCATAAGAATTTTACCGGAGCGATCCAAGCGTCAGCCGGAGAATTGGGCGTGATCATTCCGCCGAGTATTCCGATGATTCTGTATGGAGTATCCACGGAAACGTCCATTGGAAAAATGTTTATGGCGGGAATTATTCCAGGAATATTAATCGGATTATCCTTGATCCTGACGGTATATGCGATTGCCAAAATGCGCGGATATGCCAAAGAGACCAGAAAATCGGGACGCGAATTGTGGCAGTCGTTCAGAGAAGCTTTCTGGGCATTGTTAATGCCTGTGATCATTCTGGGCGGGATTTATGGAGGTGTGTTTACACCCACCGAAGCGGCAGGCGTGGCCGTTGTCTATGCCCTCTTGATCGGCGCATTTGTCTACAAAGAGATTCGGTTTAAGCATCTCTACACCATTTTGTCGCAGTCTACGATTACCACTTCCGTCATCATGTTCATCATCGCAAGTGCCGGTTTGTTCGGATGGATTTTGACCAGAGAGGGCATCCCTCAGCTGGTAGCCAAGTTCTTTATTGGCGTGTCCGAAAGTCCTGTTGTCTTTTTGATCCTGGTCAACATTTTCTTGCTCATCGTCGGGATGTTTATGGAAACGGGCGCATCCATCATTATTTTGGCTCCGCTCCTTACACCGGTGGCTGTTCAGCTGGGGATTGATCCGGTGCATTTTGGGATCATCATGATTGTCAACCTGGCATTGGGGATGTGTACGCCGCCTTTGGGGGTTAACCTGTTTATCTCCTGTCAAATCGCGGGTATTCGGTTGGAGCAGATTACGAGAGGCATGATGCCGTTCTACCTTGTGCTTTTGATCGATTTGGCGCTGATCAGCTTTTTCCCGAGCATATCCATGTGGATTACGCAATTTGTCGAGTAAAAAACTTGAGGTGCTGATGGAAACATGAAGATTGAGCAGGTCATTCACGAATTGCAAAAGACCGGTAAATATATGATGGAATACGGACTGGCCTGGGGAAATGCGGGAAATATCAGCGCCCGTATCGATGACGCTCGCTATGTGATTACCGCAAGCGGCACCTTTTTGGGGGAGCTGGATCACTCGGATTTTGCCGTTTGCTCTTTGGATGGGCAAACACCTCCGGTTGCTCAAAAAAAGCCTTCCAAAGAAACACCCATGCACAGAGCCATATATGAAACGCGTCCGGAAATTCAAGCTGTCCTGCATGCGTCCCCCTTTTACAGCACGCTGGCAGCATGCTCTTCCATCGAGATTCCTTCTGATTGGTTTGTCGAGACCATGTATTACCTGGAGCGAATCGAACGGGTACCCTACCATCATCCGGGCAGTCTGGCATTGGGGGAAGCAGTAAGGGAAAAGGCCCGGCATGCCAACATCCTGCTGTTGGAAAATCACGGCGTCCTGGTCTATGATGTCAGCATTCAAGAAGCCAGGATGGCTCTTCAAACGCTTGAAATGGCCTGCAAAATGCTGATTACGGCAAAACAGGCAAATGTAAAGATAACAGCGCTATCCCCAGAGGTCGTCAACGATTTCTTGTTGCATGCAGGGTACAAACCGAGAAGAAATTGGAATGTTTACTAGGAGAAAACAATTGTGCACCCTTTCTTAAGATGAATGCGAAGGGGTGCATTTTTTTTTAGTGTATAAGAATTTAGAAAAGTGTTCGGGGCCCCGCCCGGCGAAGAAAGGGACCCCACTCGGCACAGCGATAGCTAACGCCGAGTGGGTCGAGGATAGCTAAAGTCGGCTGGGTTTTCTTAGGATCCATGATCTGCATGGCGGCCCAATAAAAATGGGTATGGATTGGAGTAACCAATCGTTGATCCTATTTCATAAAATTACAGTAGATTTCTTCGAAGTGTATTTGCATGGTGTCCGGAAACCTCTTGATGAAGAACGGAGGTGGTAAACATGGACGATTTCAAAAAAGAACTCAAAAAGTTGAAGGCTGCCGAATTCAAGGCAGGCGAGGTGACGCCTTGGGACAATCATGACCAGAAGGATGCTGTTTTGGTTCAATGCGGCCGATGCAGCTGTTCTTGCCGATGCAGCGGTTCTAGTCGATGCAGTTGTCGATGCAGTTGTCGATGCAGCTGCAGTTGTTCTTGCAGTTGTTTCTGCAGTTGTTCGTGCAGTTGTTTTTGTTTTTTCCGATGCAGCCGTTGTTCCCGTTGTTTCTAGGTTCCTGCGGAATCGGTACTTGCCTGATGAAGAAGCCGCCCCTGCACAGTCATGTATTTGGCTGGCAGGGGTTCTTCTTTTAAAGATCTGGCATGAGGGACAAATAATGGTACATAAGATTACGGTGAAGGTGATGGCGCAGATTTGAGAACGGCTCAAAGCAAGGAGGAGTGAAATGACAAAGTTGACCCCCTCTATGCGTCTGAAAGTGAAGGGAGATACATTTTTTCTCCCTGATCCAAACGGCAGCGTGTATTTTCGGAACAACGTAGGCTCGTTCCGTATGGAAGGCAGTACGATTGATCAGTGGATTGAAAAACTGCTTCCGATGTTCAACGGGGAGCACACGTTGGAAGATTTGACGGACGGATTGCCGGACTTATACCGGGACCGGGTGTATGAAATCGCGGAAAGCTTGTTCCAAAACGGCTTTGTTCGGGATGTGAGCCAAGATCGTCCCCATCAATTGCCGGATGAGGTTCTCAAAAAGTATGCTTCCCAAATTGAGTTTTTGGATCATGCAGGGGATTCGGGGGCGTTCCGTTTTCAGTCCTATCGTCAGTCGAAAGTGTTGGCGGTCGGTTCGGGTCCATTCTTTGTCTCGTTGGTGGCGGCGTTGCTCGAATCCGGATTGTCCAGATTTCAGATGCTGGTCACGGACTCGGTGCCGACCAATCGGCAGCGGCTGGAGGAACTGGCGGCGCATGCCCGCAATACGGACCCGGAGGCGGCGATCGAGGAGATCATCCTGCAGCAGGAGGGGGTGAGTTCCTGGCGGAAGGCTGTACAGCCGTTTCATGCGATTCTGTACGTGTCACAGGAGGGGAATGTCGAGGAACTAAGGTTCCTTCATGCGGTTTGCAGGGAGGAGGGCAAGTTGTTTCTCCCCGCCATGGTTGTAGAGCAGGCGGGTCTTGCGGGTCCGTTGGTCCATCCAGACACTCAGGGATGTTGGGAGTCGGCGTGGCGCCGCGTACACCAATCCGCGATTTGCAAGGACCCGAAGCTGCACACCTTCTCTTCCACAGCGGGAGCGATGCTGGCCAATGTGATCGTGTTTGAATTGATAAAAACGGTTACGGGTGTGCCCGACTCGGACCGGAAGAATACATTCTTCCTGCTTGATCTGGAGACGTTGGAAGGAAACTGGCATTCGTTCATGCCCCATCCGCTGGTAACCGGTCACACGTCGGCCGAATGGGTTCAAGATCTCGATCGGCGGCTGGAGCCGAGTTCGGACGGCAGTGAGACGAATGCATTGCTTCCGTACTTCAGCACGTTAACATCGGCGGAATCGGGGGTTTTCCATTATTGGGAGGAAGGGGACCTGAAGCAGCTTCCGTTGGCTCAGTGCCGTGTTCAGACAGTCGACCCGCTCACGGAGGGACCGGCAGAGCTGTTGCCGGAGATGGTTTGTACAGGTCTGACGCATGAGGAGGCGCGGCGGGAAGCGGGTCTGGCCGGGATTGAAGCGTATGTGTCGCGAATGGTTGGACTGCTCGTTAAGACGGTAGAACCGCAGGAATTTGTGGGTGTCGGAGCGGGGGAAACGATTGCAGAAGGCGTTTGCCGCGGGTTGCAAAAGTGTTTGAATGATGAGCTGGGCAAGCGAAAGATGAATCAGAAGCCCGCTCTCTCTCGGGTGCAGTTGGGTGCAATAGAAGATGAACGTTGCCAGTTTTATTTGCAGGCATTGACCACGATGCAAGGAGCGCCAGTGATCGGCTTGGGAGCGGAAGTGTCGGGTTTTCCTGTAGTTTGGGTCGGTACGAGCGGCCGCTGGTATGGCTGTGTAGATTTGCATGTCACAATGGCGCTGCGCAAGGCATTGCAACAGGCGCTGCTGGAGGCCCAAAACCAAGCGGCGATTCTTTCGCCGCAAGCATTGGAGTCCGTATTCATGGAAGAAAAGGAGCAGCCGAGCCTTGTGATCCCCGCTTGTAAAGAGGCAGCAAATTCGGAGGTCTTGCAGTCGGCCTTGCAGGTCTTGAAACGGAATGGCAAGCGGCTCATGGTCTTGGATCTGGCGGTTGAGCCATTTTTGAAAGAGGAGTTGGCCGGTGTGTTTGGCGTGCTGCTGCGAGAGGAGGGATCCCGATGAGCGCTGTCGTGCTGGTTGTCGGAGAAGGCCTGTTGGCCGATCTTGTGTGCCGAGAACTGTCCGCCCCATACCAGGTCGTTCGCCAGAGCGATTGGAAGGCAGGAGTACCGGAAGCGGCGAAGTTGGCTTTGGTGCTGCACGATGCGTGGCACCCCTCCGTTCATCAGGAGGCGGAAGAGGTCTTGCAGCCTGCCGGCATCCCTTGGCTGCGCGGTTTTGTTTCATTTGGTGAGGGCGTTATCGGACCGTTGGTACGGCCGGGTACGCCCGGGTGCTCCCGGTGTGCGGATATGCGACGCCTTTTGGCGGGACGCGACCGCAAGGAGATGTGGGAGCTGCAGCAGGGGCTGGCGGCACATGGGGGTATCCCGCGTGACGCATGGGCATCGCGCACGGGACTTTTGCAGGTGACTCACCTGCTCGCGGCGGAGGTACAAAGGGTGCTGCAAGGCGGTCAGGCCCATTTGGAAGAACATGTGATTTTGCTCAACCTGAAAACGCTGAATAGCTCACGCCACTACTTTCTGCCGGACCCGTTGTGTGAGGTTTGCAGTCGACTGCCTGCCGATTCGTCGATCGCGGCCCACATTTCGCTTAAGCCTAGTCCAAAGATCAGCGACGACAGTTACCGCTGCCGTCCGATGGATGACCTGGCGGAAGTTCTGGTCAAAGACTATCTGGATTATCGGACTGGCTTTTTGAACGGAAAAATGCGTGACCTCGTATCACCGTTTGCTGATATGAGCGTGAATCTTCCGTTGTTCGCGGGGGACGAGTCAACGGCAGGTCGGACCCATTCCTATGCGGAAAGCGAGTTGACAGCCATTTTAGAGGGATTGGAGCGGTATTGCGGACTGTCACCCCATGGCAAACGGACGGTGATTCGCGACAGTTTCCGCAATCTGGCAGATCAAGCGCTCGATCCCGTCAAGGTAGGGCTGCACGCGAAGGAACAGTATGCGCGGCCTCATTTTCCGTTCAAACCGTTCGATCCTGACCGTCCCATCGATTGGGTGTGGGGATATTCGTTTTTGCAAGAACGTCCAATCCTGGTTCCGGAGCTGCTCGCCTATTACAGCTTGGGCTGTGGGCATGGCTTTGTCTATGAAACTTCCAACGGTTGCGCGTTGGGCGGAAGCTTGGAGGAGGCCATTTTCTATGGCATTTTGGAAGTGGTGGAGCGCGATTCGTTTTTGATGACTTGGTACGCGAGACTGCCTCTCCCCCGTCTTGACCCTTATTCCGCCAACGACCAGGAATTGCGCTTGATGATCGAACGCTTGCGGGCGGTGGCGGGATATGATCTGCATTTGTTTAACGCAACGATGGAAAATGGGATTCCGAGCGTGTGGACAATCGCGAAAAACAGGAAGCAAAAGGGAGTGAATCTCATCTGTGCGGGCGGAGCTCATCCGGATCCGGTTCGGGCGGTGAAAAGCTCGATACACGAGGTGGCCGCCATGCTGCTGACGCTTGACGAGAAATTCGAGGGAAACCGGGAAGAGTATGTGCGAATGTTCCACGATCCGTCCCTCGTGCAGAAGATGGAGGACCATTCCATGCTGTACAGTTTGCCGGAAGCGGAAGAGCGGCTGCAATTTTTGCTGGATGAAAATCGTCCGTTGCGAACGTTTGACGAGGAATACAAACCAAAGAAGAGGCATGCGGACCTGACCGACGATCTGAAGGACATTCTCCAGGCGTTTCGCCTATTGAACCTCGATGTGATCGTCGTGGACCAGACGACACCGGAAATCCAGCGTAACGGACTGCGCTGTGTGAGAGTGCTGATTCCGGGGATGCTGCCGATGACGTTCGGGCATCATTTTACCCGCTTGACAGGGCTTGGAAGGGTGCTTCATGTGCCGGTGGAACTCGGCTATGCGAAACAACCGCTGACGCTTGAACAGCTCAATCCGCATCCGCATCCGTTTCCATAAGCCGAGACTGGGAGGGGCAAGTATGAGTCTGGAGACGTTTCTCTACAATCTGCATTTCGACACTGACAAGGCTAGACCGCCGGACTTGGAGGTGGATTGGGAAGACGCACCGCTTGCGTATAAGCTCTACCGTGGCTTGCCTGTCGTTCCGTTGTCTTCGGAAGTACCGCTTAGACTGGACGGACGGGATGATCCCGCGAAGCCCGGCCTTCGCGGAATCGGCCATTTTCTCTGGTACGTATTCGGACTCACTCAATTCAGCCAGTCCGTCCCTGTTTCGGATTCCACGGAACAAGCGGCGGGTCCCATGCAGTCGTTTCGGCGATTTGTTCCCTCCGGCGGGGCGCTGTATCCAAACGAATTATACGTCTATCTGAAGGGGGAGGATGTACCAGCCGGGATATACCATTATGATGTGGCCCACCACTGCTTGGTTTTACTGCGCGAAGGCAATTTCGATTCCTATCTTGCCCGGGCTCTTGGCAATCGCTGTGACCTGTCGAATTGTTTTGGTACCGTTTTTGTCTCGACCCTGTTCTGGAAAAATTTCTTTAAGTACCACAATTTTGCCTACCGCCTGCAAGGGCTGGATGCTGGCGTGCTGATCGGGCAGCTGCTGGAAGTGGCGAAGCGGTTTGGTTTCGAAACGGGGGTGTACTTCCAGTTTCTTGATCGTGCCGTCAACCATCTGCTCGGGCTAACCGAACAGGAGGAGAGCGTGTATGCGGTAATTCCGCTGTGGGTGGAGCCTTCGCTCACTTGGTTTGCCAAAGAAAATGACGGGGGCGGGTTTGTCTCTGCCACCGAATTGTGCCGGGAGTTGACAGCCATTCAGCACGATCGCTACGTCCGGTCGCGCAGGGTCTTGGAGTATCCGATGCTGATCAAGATGAACGAAGCGTCCCTGCTGGAGTCGCCGCGATCGTTTCGGCAGATCAGGAGGAAGAAGCGCGTGAGCGGCGAGGGCCAGACGGTGGCTCTGCCCCACGTGAAGCGGTTGTCGTTTGATCTGGCCTTGGTCTGCCGAAAGCGGCATTCACCTGAGATGGGTTTCGTTTTGGGCAAGGTAAGCCAAACGCAGCTGGCCGCTTTGTTTCAAGAGGTGACAGCTTCCTTCCCGTATCGAAATGATTTGGACGGTGCACGGGAGAACCCCGAGTCCCGCGTCTTGTTGTATGGCTGTTTGTATAACGTAGAAGACATTCCGGATGGTGCTTACCGCTATGACAGCGCGGCTCATGCGTTGCGGCGGGTACGTCCCGGAGATCATCGGCTTCGGCTGCAGCAGGGATTGTCTTTGGACAATGTAAATCTGTTTCAAGTACCGCTCTGCCTGCACGTGGCAGGGGACAGGGATCACCTCATCACGGATCTGGGGTACAGAGGATATCGCATCCAACAGATGGAAGCGGGTATGCTCGTTCAGCGGTTGCTGTTGGCGGCGTCCGCCATCGGGATGGGCGGGCACCCGCTCCTCGGATTTGATTCAAACGCGTGTGATGAGATTTACAGGATAGCTACGCAAGGGAAAACCAGTCTGATCCAAATCCCGGTCGGTCCCTATCGCCATCGGCCCCGGTTGGAGGGAGGTTTGCATGGCTAGGATAAGAATCCTCACATCAAAATTTGGACGTTTGTCTGATGGATCGTTTTACACGCGTACATATACTGTAGGGTACCTGATGGCTTAATCCTCAAGTCTTGCGATAAGGAGAGGTCAACCATGGCAGTTGGACAGGTGACGACGGTTAGTATCCCGTCCCCATCGCAGTGGAATATGTACGCGAGTATAGGCGGCAGACCGGCATCATTAGGAACACTCATGATTCACTTGGTCAAAAATAACCGTATAAGTGGAGCGGTTAATTTTCGCGGCACCTTTATTCCCATTCAAGGATATTGGAATGAAACCACCAAAGAAATCCGGTTTGAATCCCCTTATGCAACCTTTGTTGGAACCTTGACCATTGTTGATGAGCCACAGATTAACATGCGGCATTATGTTTTAAGGGGAAGCGTTATGATGAAACCTCCCTCTATTCGAGCAGGCGAGTATGGAACCTGGGTGGCGACAACGGATATCCCTTTGAGCTAATGGAGGCGTTCGATTTGCTATGGCATGGAGTTGTTCATCCATGTCTTTTTTTGCTTGGCGGAACCAGGCTTTCACATGGTTTTTTTAGTTCAGATAATCTTCACATTTCAAAAATTATTCTAAATTTCAAATTATGAAATAACCGGATTGTTCAAAATTGTCGATATTTATATAGTAAGAATAGATTTTTTCGAATGGAGGAGACGGTAACCGATAGATGGGCGCCAATCAGCAAATAAATCCAAAACTTTACTGATGGAGGACAATCGTATGAAAAAGGTAAAAAAATGGGGAGTTTCTCTATTAGCCGCTTCTCTGGCGATTTTCATGACAGCCTGTGGCAGCGGAGAAGTGAAGACGGGCGGTACATCTACTCCGTCCACTGCACCAAGCGGGGAAGCCAAGCCAAGCTATACGTTGAAATTGGCTCACATCACGCCGCCAACGCATATGTGGCACTTGGCAGCCGAAAAATTTAAGGAAGAACTGGACAAGCGCTCCGGCGGACGAATGAAATTGGAGATTTACCCCTCCAGTCAACTGGGCACGGAAGCTGACATGGTACAGCAAATCGGAGCCGGCTCTGTCGATTTCGGATTCATCACAGCTGCCTATCTGAGCTCCAGATCGCCTTCTTTTGCGGCCTGGTTTACACCTTATGCCTTTAAAGATCTGCAAGCGGCGAATGAAGCGCGTAAAACCGAGATCGCCAAAAAAATTCTTGGTACGTTGGAACAGCAGGGACTGGTGGGTCTGGACTACTTGTTTGCCGGACAGCGTGTCATGCTGTTTAAAGACAAGGAAGTGCTAAAGCCGGAAGACATGGCTGGATTAAAGCTTCGTGTAACTCCAAGCCCTCCGCTGCAGGATTTCTATAAGTCCACAGGTGCGTCCACCGAGGGGCTTCCGCTTCCTGAAGTGTATTCAGCCGTACAGACCGGCGTAATCGATGGGATGGATATGGACCTGGATGCCACCATTACGAATAAATATTATGAAGTCGTCAAGTACGGGGCTGTGACAAATCATATGGTTTGGCCTGCAGTCGCTATGGTAAGCAAGGTCACCTTCGACAAGATGCCGGACGAGGATAAGCAGATTATCCGGGAAGCCATTGATGCTGCCGCGAACTTTTCCGCAACAACAAGAGCAGGACAGGAAGAGGAGTTTAAAAAGACGTTGAGTGACAAAGGCATGAAGATCTATGAAATAGATCCTGCCCTGTTTGATCCCTACAAGAAACAATTTGATGAGAAATACGGTCCGACCGACCCCCTCATTCAAGAGTTTATCGACACGTTCCGCAAATAGTCACATGAAGGGGAAAGATACATGAAAGCATTGAGCAACGGCATTTCCACGATAGAAAAATATCTTGCCATTGTACTCATGTTTGCGATGGCTGTCATTGTTGCATTGGCTGTTGTATTTCGCTACTTGCTTAATTCCCCCTTGTCATGGGCGGGGGAGGTATCCGTATTCTTGCTGATTTGGATCAGCTTTATCGGCGGCAGCCTGGGACTGAAATACAAGTCCCAGGCCGCTGTTACCATTCTGCTTGAATATGTGCCCGCGAAAGTAAAGAAAATCATCGGAATCATCGGGCATATATTCATGCTGCTGTTTCTCGTTTTCTTGCTTTATTACAGCTATACATGGGTGCTTTCACCGGGCGTCGCCTTTCAAAAATCGAGCGCCATTCTATTGCCCATGTGGATTCCGTTTTCTGCGGTGCCGATCGGCTTAACGTTTGCTGTGATTCACCTCATATCCAATCTTCTTGAACTGTTTCGAGAGGAGGAAGTCCAATGACAACATTGGTTATTTTGCTGTTTTTCCTCTTTTTGTTAATGGGCATCCCGATCTCTCTGGTTCTCGGCATGATTACCATTGTCTATTTCTTGCTCGGTGGAAACACGACTCTGCTCGCATCTACTCCCATGCGGTTGTATTCCGGATTGGAGAATTTCGGCCTGCTGGCGATCCCGCTGTTTATGCTTGCCGGTGAGTTAATGAACGGAGGCGGCATTACAACCCGTCTGGTCCAATTCGCGAAAGTTTTTGTGGGACATGTTCGCGGGGGATTGGCCTATGTGACCATTGTGTCGAATATGTTTCTTGCCTCCATTTTAGGGTCAGCCAACGCGCAGGCTGCGATGATGAGCAAGGTAATGGTTCCTGAAATGGAAAAGGAAGGCTATGACAAAGAATTTTCATCTGCTTTGACACTTGCTTCCTCCATCGTGGCTCCGATCATTCCGCCAAGCATGATCTTTATTATTTATGGAACGCTTTCCGGCACATCCATCGGCGGATTGTTCATGGCGGGGATTATTCCAGGAATTATCTATGGGATCGGGTTTGTATCGCTGATCGCATATTTAGGGTATAAGCATAACTTCCCGAAAAGCGAACGTGCGACAGGAAAAGAAATTTTTAGGAGTACGGTAAATGTTTTTCCCGCACTGCTTGTCCCGTTCATTATTATTTTCGGGATATTAAGCGGAGCATTCACCGCGACCGAATCAGCCGCCATTGCCTGTGTTGTCGCGTTCTTTGTAGGCGCATTTCTGTACCGGGAATTACATATGAAAAAGATTCCGGAGATTCTTGTCAATACTGTAATCAGCACGGCGACCGTAACCTTTCTGATCGCCATGGCCAACATTTTCGGGTGGATGATTGCCTTTGAGCAAATTCCTCAAGTGATTGCCAATACGATGCTTTCATTGTCCGAAAATCCGTTCATTTTCCTGTTGCTGGTCAATCTATTATTATTGTTGCTTGGCATGATACTAGACGGAATTGCTGCGCTGATTATTTTAGTGCCGGTGCTGATGCCGCTCGTAACAGCGTTTCAAATTGATCCGATTCATTTTGGGGTCATCATCTGCATCAATTTAACGATCGGTCTCTTGACACCGCCAGTGGGAACAGGACTTTTTATCGTCTCATCCATCGCACAAGTAAAATTTGAAAGACTGGTCAAGGCTACGATGCCGTTCTTGGTGGTAGCGATTGTGATTTTATTCGTTCTCACGTATTGGGAAGATGCCGTCTTGTTCGTTCCGAAAGTTTTAGGGTTGTCACAATGAAAAACTTCATTGCCACAAGTAAGCGCTTTCAATTATAGTAAAGGTAGAACAGGAGAAAACGACTTTAGCTATCGATACAGAAAATTTTGGCTGAAACGGGAACCATTCATTCCCATGTAAAGATAGTTAATGGAGGGAGATACAATAATGATTGGTTCTGTACAAAAAATCTCCAGAATTCTGAACTGTTTTACGGATGATGAACCGGTTTTAGGCAATTTGGAAATCGCAACAAAACTTAATATGAATCCGAGTACGGTTCACCATTTGCTGCACACCTTGTGTGAGGAAGGAATGCTGATTAAGGATACACAGAAAAAATATCGGTTAGGTTGGAAACTGCTCGAATGGGGCAATCGCGTGATGTACCAGAAGGACATTCTGAGTCAGGCGTTTCCCTTGGTGGAAGGGCTGATCCGAAGATTCAACGGGACTGTTCACATCGGAATGTTTGACCAAGGAGAAGTCGTTTTTGTTTTAAAGGCAACCCCCAAGCATGCCATGGAGATAGCTACCTACGTCGGTTCGAGGAAACCGGCCTATTGCACCAGTACGGGCAAGATCATTTTATCCCACAATCCTTCGATGGTAAAAGCGACTGTGGCAAAGGGTTTGCTGCGGCGAGCGCCAAATACCATCACGAGTGCCGATAAGCTTAAAGTTGAGCTTCACGAGGTGCAAAAAAGAGGATACTCGATAAGCGACAACGAAAACGAACTTGGTTTATATGGCATCGCAGCCCCCATTCGATCGTATTCGGGACAAACCGTTGCCGCTCTGAATATGGTGGGGGAGGCTTCCTACATGCAGGGCCGTGACAACCGTGCCATCATTGAAAGCCTTATCAGTACAGCTGACACGATCTCCAAGGAATTAGGGTATATTCAGATTTAAAAGTGCAGATGATCCGCCCTTATAGGAAAAGGTTTCATCCCATAGAAAGAATCTATCAGGGATGAAGCCTTTTTTTAGTGTATAAGAATTTATAAATGTGGACATCCCATACAGCCGCTAGAAAAGTGTTCGGGGCCCCGCCCGGCGAAGAAAGGGACCCCACTCGGCACAGCGATAGCTAACGCCGAGTGGGTCGAGGATAGCTCATGCCGGGTGGGTTTTCTTGTTCAGAGTTTTTTCCAGCATGGATCGTCAGGTTCCGGAATAGATTGAAACGAAAAGAAGCGTCTCGAAAAATATGACGAAGGAGACTGAAATGGAAAAGAACAACGTCACAAAAATGAGTACGAGACTCATCGGCCCCAAGACGGTATTCACGATCCTACTGGCTTTGCTTATAGGGCTTTTCCTGTTTCAATCCATTACGATCATACAGGCGGGTCATCGAGGAGTTGTGCTTCAACTGGGGGCAGTTCAGCCGCAGGTTTTTGATGAGGGTCTTCATTTTAAGATGCCGTTTATTCAATCCGTCATTCCCATGGAAGTGCGTGTCCAAAAATCAGAGACGAGCCAAACGTCTGCCTCGCGGGATTTGCAGACAGTAGCCACTACGATCGCGGTCAATCATCACCTTGATGGTCAAAACGTGAATAAACTGTATCAACAAGTCGGGATGGACTATGCAGCGCGAATCGTTGATCCAGCCATAGCGGAAGCCTTGAAAGCAGTGACTGCCCAGTATACGGCGGAAGAATTAGTCTCAAAACGATCTGAAGTGAGTACCAAGGTAAAAGAGGTGCTGAAACAAAAACTTTCTGTCTATCATATTGTCCTGGACGAGATAAACATCCGAGAATTCAAGTTCAGCGAAGAGTTTGACCGTGCCATTGAGGCGAAGCAGGTTGCGGAGCAACAAGCGCTTAAGTCCAAACTTGATCTGGAACGGATCAAGATTGAAAAAGAACAGGAAATCACGAGAGCGCAAGCCCAAGCAGAAGCCCTGCGATTACAAAAACAAGAGGTAACTCCAGAGTTGATTCAACTCAGACAGATTGAAGCGCAACTGGAAGCCATTCGCCGTTGGGATGGAAAATTGCCAAATGTCACCGGTGGAGCTACACCGTTTATTAACGTGGAGAACAAGTGATGTCCCGACTGAATTGACAAAACGGAACCACAACGATGCCCTCTGGCGGAGAAATCCGCTGGGGCTTTTTGTGCTTTCATCCCTTTAGGTGTCACCCTGATCATAGATTTGCCAACAGACGAAGCAGTTCCGGTTTTTCATTCCATAAATGAATATGGTTTTGAATGTAATCGATCGCTTCGCTTCTGTCGCCGAAACCGATATACTCTGGAATTTCTTCGGGAATTCGCTGTTTGCCCAACAAATAGTCGATCACATAACGGTTTTGCTTTTTGGCCTTTTTCATCAAGGAATGAAGTTGTGCCGTATTGCCGTTCAGTCCGTATTCAATCAAGACGCGGTTGTAGAGGAAGTTCGCTGATTGATCGTCTTGATATCTTTCAACGAGTTGCTCGGCCTTCGGGAATTGCCCGGTTTCTATGTAAGCAGCAAGTAACAGATAACGTACTCCCTGGTTATCATTCGGGTTTAAATCCAGCAGTTCTTCGTACTGTTTTAAAGCTTCCCGGAATTTGCCCAGTTCCCAGCACGAAGTGGCGTAGCCCAATTTTGCGAGCATGTAGGGGCGGGTGGAGGTGATCATCCAGAAATGACCCTTATTCTCCCTCATAAAGGCTTCTCGCAAATCGCGTTCTCCAGCAAGCATTCCCTGCTTGTAATACATAGCAGCTTCTTCGAGAGTGTCCGCTTCGCTTTCTGCGAGAATCGTATAGGCTTCAGGGCTGTCCGGATATAATTCCAGTGCTTTTCTGGCCAATTGGACACGCTTGTGGTCAGAGGGCTCGTCCCATGCATGGAATAGTAGGGTCTGTGCCTCTTCTTTTCTGGAGATGCGAGAGGCGTGAGGGTGGTCAATGGGTTCGTCATTCACGTTCCGTTCAGGTGACCATTCCGCTGCGAACCACAACAACTGTTGAGCCCGTTGAGATATGGTACTTTCAGAAACGCCGTATTTTTGAGCCAGAAGCGATTGAGTTACGTCATACTTTCCATGCACTTGGGCTATGAAGTATTCTATGGCAGCAGGAAACACCTCTACCTTTTTGATGACGGGTCTGACTTCGTTAGAATAGGAATTCCATAAACAAACGGCCTCCCCGACGAGCTCCCAATCGTATTGACCGCTCATGTTTGCCACAAGATTGCGGCCAATTGATTGATACAATTCATTGTCCCACATCAATTTTTCTTCAACGAGTGATTGGACCGTTTCGCTATTGAATTGCAATGGTGTCTGCACCGCGTTCGTGTTGTGTTCGATGTGATCAGGCACGATTCGGGTGACGTTATTCGCCTCATCTTTTTCCAAACAACAGCGTGTATAGTTCATTCCGCTGCCACAGGGACAGGGATCGTTTTGGCTTACTTTTCGAATTACGCATACCTCCCTTTATTTTCATTTTATTATACTTTAAAACTTTTTCTCATGTGGTAGGGGAGTTGTGTCTGCCAAAAATTCAAACGATATAAACCCCTCCTGCTACAAGGAGGGGTCCCTCTACTGCATTTGAAATTCTTCCGAATCGTTCAGGATCTCCTTTATTTTCGCTAACTCCATCACACGAATCACGCCATTGGAGCATTGAATCCATCCTTGCTGCTTCCATTTTTGGATGATTTTATTTACGGTAATGCGGGATGTGCCGATGTACTGAGCGAACGAGGTTTGATCGATGGGTACGTTCTCACTTTGGTGGATGTGAATGAGCTTGAGCAGATAGTGTGCCATTTGCTGTTCAACCGGACTGTCGAGAAGCCAGATGATTTCGGCCAGCAATCGCATTTTATAAATATGGGAATTGGTAAAAAGAACAGCGGCATCGGGATGATCCCTGCAGACTGCTGATAATGCTTCATCGGAGAAGTAATACAAGATGGAAGGGGATGTGGTGATAGCGGAAGTCAAATAGGACCCCCTATGCGCTCCGTGTTCGCCTAAAAGTGTTCCTGTTGGAACATAGTCAACAATGCGCTCGTGGCCGTGATCGGACAAGAGGAGAATTTTGACGCCTCCCTGATCCAAATAATAAAAGCCTTTTCCATTTTCGCCTTGACGGTAAACAACCGTGTTTTTTTTCATCTCAAGTTTTTTCCCATAGTTCAAAAATGGGGTCCACTTGTAGCGAAGGGATAACATTCGATCACCTTTCCTTACCGAATCAGAATCGTAAGTTCCCTCTGCAATGACTCTCTTCTAAACCACTCGCCCAGCCTGTGTTCGCAATAAATCCGGTCTGTTTATGATAAATTTACGGTTTTCGATATCGATTAATCCGTCTTCTTTCCATTGTTTCAGTACTTTGTAGACGGTGATCCGCGTCAATCCGGTACAATTTGCGAGGTCTTGCTGAGTCAAAGGCACTTCATAATTTTTATTTTCCTCGCAAATGTTGAGAAGCAGTGAGGAGATTTGCCCCTCAGCCGTAAGCGCTTTCAAATTAATGGCATAAAGCAGGATGCGCATTTTTTGATTAACCGTTTGTACAAAAAGGGGAAGCAAATCCGGCTGCACATTCATCAGTTCCTTAAACTGTTCGCAGGAGAAATGGTAGAGCACAGAGTCTTTTACTGCTAGGGCAGTTGTAAAGTGCGTCTGCCGATCCATTGCTTGGACGCCCAGTATTTGACCGGGAACCACGATGTTTAGCAAACGCTCTTTTCCTTTTACCGTTGAGGTGACGATTTTTACCAAGCCCTTATGAAGGTAATAGAATCCTTCTCCCATATCTCCCTGATTGTATATGACGGTTTTTCCTTTACAGAATTGCCTGGTTCCGTATTTTAAAAACGTTTCCCATTTCACGTCGGTTTCAAACAGAGATACCATATCGAACACTCCTTACAATCGGGTTGTAGATGTTCGAAAAAAACTAGGTATTCAATTGAATTTGTGACATTTGTTGGAGCAATATTGCTTCCTCCGTAACTTCTTGAATGGCGGCGGCTAATTCCAAAATCCCTTCTGTCTGAGCCTTTGAAAGATGCCTGGAATCGATGACCATTCCCGATAGAGAGGACATCTCATTTTGCAGCGACGAAAGATTCTTGGAAATTTCTTTCGCCAAATCCGCTGACATCGCAGCCAATCGGCGTATTTCTCCAGCCACGATCGTGAACCCTCTGCCGTGATCGCCTGCGCGTGCGGCTTCTATGGAAGCATTTAAGCCAAGGATTTCCGACTGCTTGGCGATTTGCGAGATCGAATTCAATACGGTAAAAGTTGTTTGCAATTGCTCCAACATACCGGTCATTACCTGATAAAGTTTCTCACTATGCGATGAAAGGGCTTCAGCACCTCTCTGCATTTCCATTGACTGTGCCGATACCTCTTCCACGATTGCCGATAAATGTTCGGCAATTTCAGAAAGCTTGTTTTGGCGATCCAAACTGACTCCAAAGACAAGGGCACCTGTAACCATGCCGTCTTCCACAATGGGAAGGCCGCCAGCTACGTAGGCGATCCCGTAAACAGATGAATCCATCACTTTGCTGATCGGTTTGCCTTGCTTGAGTACGTGATTGGCAAGACTGCCCTCTTTGATCGGATCATTGGGTGACAGGTGAAATTGCAGGCTTTTTCCCGGTAGATAGGTGATAAATTTCTCTCTGTCCGTGACCCCCAACGTAAAATCATCTTCAAAGCACAAAACCATTTTATGCATGATAGAAGACACGTTTACAACATCTTCGATCAGGTTCATTCCTTCAAACTCCTCTTGAAAATGAAGTTGGCACGCCTGCAAAAATCGAAACTTTCAAAAAATCAATCAATTCAATTATAAAGGGAAGCAAAGAATATGTACAACGTAAAAGGAATCTCTCCCAGGAAAAAAACCAAAAACATGTTAAGTAGTTTACACACACGAACCGGGGGTACATTTGGGTCTCTAAAAATCGATAAGAAAACGTTAAGCACGCTACAATTTTCAAAATTATTCAATATTATAATGCAATCACAAGACCGAAATTACAGGGAGGAATCACAATGGGAATCCGTACAGGTGCTCAGTATATCAACGGATTGAGATCACGGCAGCCGGAAATTTGGCTGGCGGGACGACTAGTGAAAAATGTGCTCGAAGAGGCTGTGTTTCAGCAGCCTATACGTGAGATAGCCAAGCTGTATGACATGCAGCATGACCCAAAGCTTCAGGACAAGATCACACACATCTGTGAAGAAACAGGGGAACGCGTGAACAATGCCTTTCTGGTCCCGAAGAACCTGGACGATCTGAAGGCGCGGAGAGCGTTGTTCGAAGAGTATGCCAAAGCGACATTCGGACTGATGGGAAGAACACCCGATTTTCTCAATGTTGTACTTGCCTCGTTGTACAGCAATGCGTCTTTCCTGGAAAAATACAATCCTCAATGGGCCGAAAATGTAAAGAATTATTACAAGTTTATTCGAGATAACGACCTGTTTTTAACACACGCCATTATCAATCCGCAAAACGACCGCAGCAAGTCGTCTCATGAACAAGCAGATATGTTTACACATCTGGGCGCGGTCAAAGAGACACCGGAAGGGTTGATTGTCAGAGGAGCCAAAATGCTGGCCACCCTGGCGCCGATCACGGATGAAGTGATCATCTACTCGTTCCCGGGCTTTAAGCCGGGTGATGAGCGTTACGCTCTTGCCTTTGCCCTTCCGATTGACACTCCGGGACTTCGGATCATTTGCCGTGAGCCGATGCAGGATGGAACCCGTCCGATTCATGACCACCCGCTGGCTTCAAGATTTGAGGAAATGGATGCGGTTCTCGTCTTTCACGATGTGTTGGTACCGTGGGAACGGGTCTTCCTGTACAACAACGTGGAAGCGGCAAACCTGCTGTATCCAAAAACGGGAATCGGGCAGCAGCCGGCTCACCAAACCGGCGTAAGGGGGCTGATCAAGCTTCAATTTGCCACGGAAGTAGCGGTCCGATTGGCTGATTCCATCGGGGTGGATGTCTATCTGAATGTCCAGAATGACCTGGGTGAGCTGATACAAGCAGTGGAATCCATCCGGGCACTGCTGTTGATTGCGGAGCAGGAGTATGAAGTGCTGCCGTCCGGTGAAGTGATGCCGGCGTACGTGCCGCTGGAAACGATTCGCGGATTGCTGCCGAGAATGTATCCGCGGGCAATCGAAGTGATGCAAATCATTGGAGCGGGAGGCCTGCTCATGTCTCCGACGGATGCCGATATGGTCCATCCTGAATTGGCAAAGGACATGGAGAAGTACTACGCGGGAAGGGCCGGTGTGTCCGGTACAGAGCGCGTCCGTCTGTTCAAGCTGGCGTGGGATCTGTGCGGCGAGGCATTCGGACAACGCCTGCTCCAGTACGAACGGTATTATACCGGCGACCCGATTCGAAAGCGGGCCATCTTTTACAACAATTACAAACGCGCACACCAATTTGCGCTGGTCGATGACGCGCTCCAAATACCTGCTGAGCGTGATACCAATGAGCCGGTTGCCAATGCTTGATCAGGGAGGGAACGAACATGAAATTACTGGGCATTTCCGGAACGATGATCGGAGCCAAAACAAGCATTCTCGTGCAAAACGTACTGGATGAAGTGAAAAAAATCGCTCCCGACATCGAAGTGGAGCTGCTGGATTTACGAGAGTACAAGGTCTCTCTCTGTGACGGGCGCGATCCGTCCACGTATCCGGATGATACGAAAAAAGTCATCGACATCGTTTCTTCAGCTGATTTCTATATCATCGGAACGCCGATCTTCCAAGGCTCGATCACCGGAGCGCTAAAAAATTTGTTTGACCACATTCGCCCAGAGGCTCTTCGCAACAAGGTGATGGGATTTGTGGCAAACGGAGGAACGTACCAGCATTACCTGGTGATCGAAAATCAGTTAAAGCCGATCGCCGGGTATTTCCGGGCGTATGTGGCACCCGGATTTGTGTACGCGCATCAGGATCATTTCAACAAACAGAACGAGTTGACGGACGCGGAAGTGTTGGACCGAGTTGCGAATCTGGCCAAAGAAGTGGTCCATATGCAAAAAGCATTAAAAACCGGGGATCTTTCCAATGCCTATCGTTGAACTGAAAATTCTGGCGGGAAGAGATCAGGAAGTGAAGGACCGGTTGATTGAAAAGGTCACGCAAACGGTATCCGAAACATTGGATGTCTCACCGGAGAGAGTCAGGGTTTTGCTTTATGAAATTCCTTTGACCAACTGGGCCATTGGCGGCAAGACGGTCGATCATTTGAAAAAGTAGGGAGCGATGGGGACATGAGTACAACGAGTACGTTGAAACCGATCAATCTGTGGAAATTTATCGAAGAACACAAGGATCAGCTCAAACCTCCGGTCAACAACAAATTGATTTGGAAAGATGCGGAATTGATGGTAATGCTGCTTGGCGGACCAAACAAACGGCGTGACTTTCACGTCGACCCCTCGGAAGAGATTTTCTATCAACTGAAGGGGGATTGTTACGTCGAAATCATGAATCAGGAAGGCAAACGAGAAGTGATCACGGTCAAGGAGGGGGAAATGTTCCTGCTTCCGCCCAACGTGCCGCACTCGCCGCACAGGGTCGCAGATACCATCGGCATTGTGATTGAACGCAACCGCGCTCAAGGCGAGCTGGAGGATTTTGTCTGGTTCTGCGACCAATGCGACCATGAGATGCATCGTGCCACCGTTCAATTGACGAATATCGAAGTTCAGGTAAAAGAAGCGATCCAGGGGTTTAACAGCAGTCTGGAGCTGCGCACGTGCAAGCATTGCGGGTATGTCATGCCTCCGGAAGCGAGTGAGTGGAAATGCGAGTAGATTTTCATACGCATATCATTCCGGAGGACCTCCCCAATCTGGCTGAAAAATTTCAAGGCGATCGTTGGCCTGTCCTTCACCGGACGTGCACCTGCGGCGCCAACATCATGGTAGCGGGGAAAGTGTTTCGCGAGGTGACCGATCAGGTCTGGAGTCCGGAGAAGAGACTTCAGGACATGGATCGGGAAAAGGTAGACATCCAGGTGTTGTCACCGATCCCCGTCACGTTTTCCTATTGGGCGCCGGCGGAAGAAGCGGAAGTGATGGCTCGCATTCAAAACGATTTCATAGCGGAAACCGTCGCACAGCACCCTAACCGATTTATTGGACTGGGAACGGTTCCCCTGCAGAACACGGAGATTGCGATCCGTGAGATGGATCGCTGCATCCATGAACTGGGCTTGAAAGGGATTGAAATTGGCACCAATGTTAACGCCAGAAATCTGGATGATCCTTCGTTGATCGATTTCTTTGCCATGTGCGAGAAATGGGATGTGCCGCTGTTTGTCCATCCGTGGGAGACCTTGGGCAGAGAGCGGATGCCGCGCCACAATCTCATGTATACCGTGGGAATGCCGAGCGAAACGGCCCTGGCCGCGGCAAGTCTGATTCTGGGTGGCGTGATGGAGAGATTCCCACGGCTCAATATATGCTTTGCGCACGGAGGGGGCGCATTCCCCTACATTCTTCCTCGTCTGGACCAGGGCTGGAAGGTATGGCCCCATCTGAGGCTGCTTGAACAGCCGCCGAGTTATTACGCGAAGAATTTTTATTTTGATTCGCTCGTCTATGACCCGACGAATATCCAATACATGGTTGACCGCTTTGGCCATGACCGTATCCTGATGGGATCGGACTATCCCTTCCTGCTGCGGGAAATTCCTCCCGGAGAGGTCATTGACAAAACGTTGACGGTGACAGAAGAGCAAAAGCGGGCGATGTTGGGTGAAAATGCGCTTCGCTTTCTAAAAATGAGCGAAATAAAGGTGAGGTAACGATGACCATACATGCGGGAACACCTGAACAACGATTGCAGGAACTGGGTTTAACCCTGCCTGAGCCGAGGCCATCTGCCGGAAACTACGTCAGCTGCGTTCGCACCGGGAACCTCATCTTTACGGCAGGACAAGGCACGAACGAGTACCGCGGCAAGCTTGGCAAGGATGTGACGGTTGAAGTCGGCTACCTGGCTGCAAGGCAGTGCATGCTCAATCTCCTGACGGTCATCAAGCAGGAGATCGGAGAATTAAGCAAAGTAAAGCGGATTGTGAAAATCCTCGGATTTGTAAACAGCGATCCTGACTTTACGGATCAACCCAAGGTGATGAACGGCGCTTCCGATTTGTTGGTAGAGATTTTCGGAGAGAAAGGAAAGCACGGACGTTCTGCGGTAGGAATGGCCCAACTTCCGCACAACAATGCGGTCGAGGTTGAGATGATCGTGGAAATTGAGGAGTAGGAGGATTCAGATGAGCCAGACTACACAGGAAAATCAACGAACACTGAAAGATGCAAAGCTGTTTATCAACGGTGAATACACGGATGCCCTCTCCGGTGAGACGTTCGATTCGATCGATCCTTCGACCAATCTGAAGCTGGCCTCCGTGGCGAATGCCAACGAGCACGATGTGAACAAGGCGATCGAAGCTGCCCAGCGCACATTTGAAAGCGGCGTCTGGAGCAACATGTCCGTTGACGATAGAGCGAAGATCCTCTGCAAAATGTCCGATCTCGTCATGGAGCGAGTGGAAGAGCTGGCAGTGGTGGAAACGCTGGACGTAGGCAAACCGATCAAAGAGAGCCGCGGCTTTGATATTCCGCGTGCCGCCTGGAATTTGCGCTTCTTTGCCGAGATGGCCAAATATCTGACTCATGAACATTACGAGATGCGCAATTTCATGTCGTATGCCAAATACGCTCCAGCTGGCGTGACAAGCCTGATTATTCCGTGGAATCTGCCGTTTATGCAGATGACCTGGAAAGCTTCTGCCGCCCTGGCAGCCGGCAACACGGTTGTGGTGAAACCGGCCTCCTATACGCCGTTAAGTGCTGTGATGATGGGGGAAATCGCCAATGAAGCAGGTTTGCCGCCGGGGGTATTGAACATTGTCACCGGCCCGGGCGGAACCGTCGGCACTGCCATGACCACGCATCCATATGTACGCCGGATTTCCTTTGTCGGTGAGACCACGACAGGAAAAACCGTCATGAAAAATGCGGCTTCCCAGCTGATCCCTGTCTCTCTGGAGTTGGGAGGAAAGTCAGCCAATATCGTGTTCGAAGATGCCGACCTGGACGAAGCGGTGAAGGGCTCCATCGAAGCCATTTTCCGAAACCAAGGAGAAATTTGTTTGGCGGGATCACGATTGCTGGTGCAGGAAAGCATTTACGATCAGTTCCTCGACAAGTTCGTGAAGGCGGTTCAACAGATCAAGGTGGGGAATCCGCTTGATCCGGATACGGATATGGGAGCGCTGGTATCCCGCAGCCACTTGAATACGGTGGATGAGTACGTGCAAATCGGCCTTTCCGAAGGAGCAAAGCTCGCTTGCGGTGGCAAACGAATCACGACGCTGGGAGAAGGAAATTTCTACGAGCCTACGGTATTGTACGATGCAGACAACAAAATGCGGGTAGCCCAGGAGGAAATATTCGGTCCGGTCCTTGTGGTCATTCCGTTTAAAACGGAAGAAGACGCCATCCGCATCGCGAATGATTCCATCTATGGATTGGCCGGTGTGGTTTGGACCAACGATCTGAGACGTGCCCACCGTGTGGCGGATCAGGTGCAGTCCGGCCTGTTGTGGATCAACTGCTGGTATGTTCGCGATTTGCGCACGCCATTCGGCGGGGCAAAGGCCAGCGGCATCGGCCGTGAAGGCGGGCGGCACAGCTTTGAGTTTTACACGGAAGCAAAGACCGTAACCATGAAACTGTAGTTACCCCAAAAAGTGACGCATAGCTCCGGAGTTCATTCCGAGTACTTTTCGGGGGCCCCACAACAAAAAAACACAGGGAGGAACCTGCAATTGGACTTGGCGAAAATTACGAGATTTGCCGACCATTTGGCCGAGGCGGAAAAAAGCGGTCACGGAGTGGAAGCACTCACGTCCATGGAGCCGAACATTACAGTTGAAGAGGCGTATCAGGTTCAATTGCTAACGATTGAACGAAAAGTAAACGCAGGCGCCACGATTGTCGGAAAGAAAATCGGCTTGACCTCGCTGGCCATGCAAAAATTGCTTGGCGTCGATCAGCCGGATTACGGACATCTGTTAGACGGCATGGCGGTGGAAAACAAAGGAGAAATCCCGTTTCAACGCGTCTTGCAGCCAAAGGTGGAAGCGGAGGTTGCCTTCTTCTTGAAGCGTGATCTGGTTGGTCCCCGCGTAACCGCATACGATGTGCTGAAGGCTACCGAGTATGTGGTTCCCGCTCTGGAGATCGTGGACAGCCGCATAGCCGACTGGAAGATCAAGCTGCAGGATACCATTGCAGACAATGCGTCCTCCGGATTGTATGTGCTGGGCGGTCATCCTGTGAAGCCGGATCAGATCGATCTCGCCTTGGCTGGCATGGCGCTCTATAAAAACGGCGAGTTGATGAATACCGGTGTGGGTGCCGCTGCGTTGGGCCACCCGGCAAATTGTGTGGCCTGGTTGGCAAACAAGCTGTCTGAGTATGAGATTCCGCTGAAAGCAGGGGAAGTCATCCTGTCCGGAGCCCTGTCTGCGGCAGTCAACGCGGCGCCGGGCGATTCCTTCAGCGCGCGGATTGCCCATCTCGGGGAAGTTGGAGTTCGGTTCACACCATAATGGCATGATAGGGGGGAGAGCAGGCATGTCTAAAGTAAAGGTAGCCATACTCGGCTCCGGTAACATCGGTACCGATTTAATGATCAAGCTGGGCAGATCCAATGTCCTGGAGTTGACCTCGATGATTGGGATTGACCCCGATTCGGACGGACTTCGCCTGGCAAAGGAACGGGGATACGAAGTATTCGACGGCGGACTGAAGTCGTTTTTGGAGAAAAGCCCGGAGCTGGCGGATATCGTGTTTGACGCCACTTCTGCCAAAGCGCATATCCGGCACGCCAAGGCTCTCAGGGAAGCGGGCAAAACAGCCATCGACCTGACCCCGGCGGCAGTAGGTCCGTATGTGGTTCCGGCCGTCAATCTCGGTTCCCACATGAATGAAACAAACATCAATCTGATTACGTGCGGAGGCCAGGCAACGATTCCCATCGTTCATGCGATTAACCGCGTGAGCCCGGTTAGCTACGCCGAGATTGTGGCCACCATTGCGAGCAAAAGCGCCGGTCCGGGGACTCGAGCCAACATCGACGAATTTACGGAAACAACCTCGCACGGCATTCAAGCCATTGGCGGAGCGAAAAAGGGGAAGGCGATTATCATCCTCAATCCGGCAGAACCGCCTATTTTGATGAGAGATACGGTATATGCCCTGGTAGAAGAAAAGGCGGATGAACAGGCGATCGCCCAATCCATTCAGCAAACCGTTGCCTATATCCAATCCTATGTACCTGGCTACCGTCTACGGACAGAGCCCATTTTTGACGGCAATAAGGTAACGGTGTTCCTTGAGGTGGAGGGAGCCGGTGATTACCTGCCGACTTATTCCGGCAATTTGGACATCATGACGGCTACAGCGGTAAAAGTGGCAGAGGAATTTGCCAAACATCATGTAAGCGCGGCATCCGTGTAATCAGGGGAGGAGAACAAGCAGATGAGTGAAAAACGCGATATTCTCATCACGGAAGTGGCGCTGAGAGACGGAAGCCATGCGATCAACCATCAATTCACCGTGGAACAAGTGGTCGATGTGGCCCGCGCACTTGACGAAGCGAACGTTCCATTCATCGAAGTTTCCCATGGAGACGGGCTTGCCGGTTCCTCTCTGCAGTATGGGCTGTCCCGTACGAATGAAATGGAACTGATTGAGGCAGCGGTTGCAGTCTGCCGGCAAGCAACGATCGGGGTGCTTTTGTTGCCGGGAATCGGCACGATCAAGGATTTGAATGAAGCGGCCAAACTGGGAGTAGGCATGGCGCGAATCGCCACCCACGTAACCGAAGCGGATATTTCCGCGCAGCACATCGCCCGCTCGAAAGAACTTGGCCTTTTGACCGTCGGCTTTTTGATGATGTCCCACATGGCATCACCGGAAAAGCTGGTGGAACAGGCGAAGCTAATGGAAAGCTACGGGGCGGATATCGTGTATGTCGTCGATTCGGCGGGAGCGTTGCTGCCGGATCAAGTCCGGGAACGGATCAAGGCCCTGAAACAGAGCCTCGGCGTGGAAATCGGGTTTCACGCTCACAACAACTTATCTTTGGCCATGGCCAATACGCTGGTGGCGATTGAAGAAGGAGCTACCCGAATCGACGGAAGTGTCCGCTGCCTGGGGGCAGGCGCAGGCAACACGCAAACGGAAGTGTTGATTGCCGTACTGGAACGGATGGGCATCCAGACCGGCATTGATCTCTATCAAATGATGGATCTGGCTGAAGAAATCGTTGCGCCGATTCTAAAGGTGCCGCAGGAGATCACCAGGGACAGCCTGGTTCTCGGATATGCCGGGGTATACTCCAGCTTCCGGCTTCACGCGGAGCGCGCCGCGAAAAAGTTTGGCATCGATTCCCGCGATATTCTCATTGAACTCGGGAAGCGAAAAGCGGTAGGCGGCCAGGAGGACATGATTGTGGACGTAGCTGCGGAAATCGCCAGCAAGAAAAGGGGGAATCAGCTTGCTTCCGGAACCATTGTATAAATCGTTGGCCCAAACGTTGGCAGATGCAGAAGGGGACAGGCGTGAGATTGTGAGGCTTACGGCCGAATATCCCGACTTATCCGTGGAGGACGGGTACCGGATCCAGGATGAACTGGTTGCCTTGAAGCAAGCGCAAGGCCATCGGGTGCTTGCAACCAAAATGGGCTTTACCAGCCGGGCAAAAATGAAGCAAATGAACGTAAACGATCCGATTTATGGTCATGTTTTTGATTACATGGCCGTTGATGACGGTGTCCTTTATTTGCATGAGTTGATCCATCCGAAGGTGGAAGCGGAAATTGCCTTCGTATTGGGCAAGGACATCGAAGGGCCGGGAATCACAGGCGCCCAGGTATTGGCTGCAACGGAATACGTGCTCCCCGCCTTGGAGATTATTGACAGCCGATATGAAAACTTTCATTTTACCCTGCCGGATGTCATTGCCGACAACACATCCGCATCGCGGGTGTTTCTCGGAACCACGTTGCGAAAGCCTGATGAACTGGAACTGGATCTGGTCGGGGTAACTCTCTCGATCAACGGAGAATTGAGAGATTTGGGTGCAGGAGCAGCCGTTCTCGGTCACCCGGCACATTCCGTTGCCATGCTGGCCAACATGCTCGCTCGCAGAGGACAAAAGCTCAAAGCGGGTCAATTGATTTTGACCGGAGGGATAACCGGAGCTCATCCGCTTTCGGTGGGAGATTTGGTTTGTGCAAAATGGGACGGACTGGGTTCAATCGAGTTTGTCGTGAAGGAATAAGAACGAAAGACACAGGGCCTCTACTCTGTGTCTTTTTCCTGTGTGACGGGATTGGCTGCCTTCTGGTTGGAAGCAAGGTAGTATGCGTATTCAATGGGACGGGCCAAAGACTCATCTGTTACCGGGGGTGAGAATGGTGATGGACGGGGGTTTACTTCAAAAATCCAGGGATGTCCGTCTTCATCAAGACCCAAATCGATGGACAGGTCTGCCATATGAAGGCCAGAATTCTCGAGTGCACGACATATGGCAAACCCCAAATTGATAATAGACGTTCTTATGGTGTCTACCTTTTCTGGATTATCACGAAACGAGGCATGTAAGAAAAAGTCCAGCGGCAAAACACCGGTGCCAGCTCCTGATCCGATATAACTCCCTCCATCGGTAAAACGGGCGAACAGGGCCGTGATTTCCCATTCGCCACAGCCATTTTTATTCATGTTGAGCCGGATATCAGTCGCCCATCCCTTCCACGGTATCGTTCGGATTCCCTGCTGCACGATGTAGTCAGATTTGCAAAGGGAGGAGTGAATCCATTTCCACAGTGTTTTACTGGATGGAAAACTCTTGCCGTAACTTTGGTATAGTTTTCTGATATAGGCAATATTGATTTTCCCTTTTGTCTGATGGGTAGCGTGAACGATTCCGATACTGCTGTATTTATCGACCGGTTTCAGAAAGACATCTTGGTAGCGTCGAAAAAAAACATGAATATCGTTTTCATTTTTTACCTTCCCCGTATCCGGAAGATGATTGCAAAGCTCCTTATGTTTCGTCAGCAGCTGCCATGCTTCCCATTTATGAAAGATGCGGGTGTTAAACCATTTGCGTCCTATAACCTTCTCTATTTTTTTTGCCAGCTCCTTGCTGACAGGGCATCTCATATAGATGGCATCCGGGAAAGGAAAAAGGGATGGCCGACCTTTGACGGACCCTTCTTTCATAAGGAATCCTTTTACCCTTCGTTTGGCAAAATCTATGGAATTCGGAGTAAACATGACGATAGAAGCGTTGTGTTCCGGATATTGCGATGAAAAGGCAACTGATCTTTTTATCGCTTCACGAAATAAATACGTTCTCTTGAACGGTATACAGATCCCCAGGATGATTCTTTTTTTCAGGGTTCATTGCCTCCTTCCCAGGTTGGCTAACGTTTGGGTTTAGGTCAATAAGGTAAAAATAGCTAGACCGAACGGAACGCTTAAACCCTCGCTGCGCTCACCCAAATGTGTTGGCGTGACAGGATTAGGATTGGAAATATCGTAAATTTGAACGGTGTTGTCGTTCTCGCTGACTACGTAAAGAATGTTATCTGTAATCGCCATTTCGACAGGACCGAGTAACTGTCCCGCACCAAACTGTCCTAAATTCGTAGGCAGCACTAGAGGAACTTCATTTCTTCTGGAAATATCGTAAACATCTATAGTATTACCGTTTATACCGTCGAAATTGGCCACATAAAGAATGTCACCTCTAATCGCCAATCCGATAGGGTGGCTGATCTCTGCCAGACCGCCAAACTGACCTAAACGTGCTGGCATGAAAGGATTGGCAATGTTGTAAATTTCCACTGTCGCATCGCCAGCATTTGATATATAAAGAATATTCCCTGTGATCGCCAATCCGTTAGGAGCATTTAACACAAGTGGAACACTACCAAACTCCGTCACACGTGTCGGCGTGACAGGATTGGGATTGGAAATATCGTAAATTTCTACATTGTTAGCGAGAAGATTGGTTACATACAGAGTGTCGCCTGTAATGGTCAATGCGTTGGGATTAACTAATTCTGGAAAACCACCGAACTGCCCTAGACGTACGGGATCTGTAGGGTTGGAAATATTATAAACTTCGATAGTTTGATCGCCACCAGCATTTGCTACATAAAGAATGTTACCTCTAATCGCCATTCCAGTAGGATTACTTACCTCTCCTTCGCCAAAAACCCGGATAAACTCAGGGGATGCAGGATCGGTAATCTCATAAATTGCTATATTTCCTAACGGAAGATCGGGGAGGCGACGAATATTTGTTACATAAAGAAATCGAAGTGGTCTTGTTGGTCCAACGCCCAATAAAATCACCTTCTTTCATAGTCTGTCGTATGGTATGCATTCTTTTGATGGATGTTGCTGTTAGCCTCAATCTTCGTGACAATTGTGTAAGGCACGGAGTATAAACAATAGGTTCTTGAGTCAAGCCAATCGGTTGCCTGAGCGTAACCGATTTTTTGTTTTCCCGACTCCATCCGCACCACCCGCCTATCTTTTCCATATTGTAGAGGGAGGGGGCTTTCATCTAAGCCGCCATTACGTTTCATTCACGTTACAAAACAGATGATTTGGAGGTTGTTTTTCATGTCAACATTGATAAATAAAAAACAAAAAAAGGGAAATCAAAATCATAAAAAAACGAAAAAAAATAACCCGGTAAAAAAAGGGGGACAGGTACCGCTGTCGATTCCCAATAAAAAAAGAGATCCTTCTCTTGAGACAGGCGGATCCCTTTTAAATGAGATTCTCATACAGCCTTGGGGGACATCAGAAGATGATCTGACGCTGATACCCCCTGAAGTCGAACAATTAGCCAAGAAAGCTATTCAACATTATGATATGAAAGTTCACGGCATGACTTTAATCACCAGCAAACCGGACAAAGGCGGAGCCATATGGAAAATCAACACAAGCAAGGGGCTGCGCGGCCTGAAACTTTTGCATCGTCCCCCCTCCAGGAGCCTCTTTAGTGTCGCTGCACAAGATTACTTGATTAAACAAGGGGCACGGGTACCGCCATTGATTCCTGATAAAAAGGGAGAGCTTTCTGTTGAGCTGGGGGGAAAACTATGGATCGTAACCAAATGGATTGACACCTTGACGCAGGCGACGAAAATCGATCTTTCGGGTGCAAAAGAACTTTGTTACGGTCTGGGGGAATTTCACAAGCTTTCAAAAGGCTACAAACCGCCGAGGGAGGCCGAAAGGGAATCACGCTTATACCGTTGGCCTAACTACTATCAAAAAATTATAACAAAAATCGACTGGTTCAAAAAAATTGCCACTGTCTACCATGACACACCTGCAAGTCCAACCCTTCTTTCAGTCGTGGATGGTTATCATAAACAAGCGGTAAAATCACTTGCGCAACTCCAGCAATCTCCTTACGCCAAGCTTGTTTCACGCGGGGAGGAATATTGGGGATTGGCACACCAGGACTATGGCTGGTCGAATGGTCAGCTGGGACCCGGCGGAGTATGGATTATCGACTTGGACGGGGTGGCCTATGATTTGCCCATCCGTGATTTAAGCAAGCTGATCACAGGGACGATGGACGATTTGGGAGGCTGGGATGTCCCATGGATCTTGGGGATGATTGATGCCTATCACCAGGCAAATCCGATTGAACCAGAATTATTCCAACTTCTGATGGTGGATCTGGCATTCCCGAGCAGTTTCTATAAGCAACTGAAAGAGATGGTCTATGATCCTGCGGCTTTCTTAAATATAGAAACCGACAACCTGATCAAACGGATGATCCATATTGACAATACAAAAAGAACGGCCTTAAAAGCAATCAAAAACTGGAGGGGGAAATAGAGTGCGCGTCTTACTGATAGCAACGGAAAAATTGCCGGTTCCTCCGATACGGGGAGGTGCCATTCAAACGTATATTTCAGGCGTGGCTCCTATGCTCAGCAACAAGCATGATTTGACGATTCTGGGCATTTCTGACCCTGCTTTGCCAGAACGGGAAACAGTAAAAAGAATTTCCTACGTTCGATTGTCAGGGAAGCAAAATTTGGAAAACTATCGAAAAGAAATAATCAACTTCTTAAAGAAAAATTCATTCGATATCATTCATATGTTCAACCGCCCCTATTTGGTTAGAGCCGTACGTGAAACGGCTCCGAAATCAAAAATCGTGCTTAGCATGCATAATGATATGTTTGGTCCTGATAAAATCCATCCGGAGGAAGGGGAGTATGCGATTAACCAAGTAGATCGCATCGTTACCGTCAGCAATTACATCGGCCAGAACATAAGCAACCTATTCCCCGCTGCCGCAAAAAAAATTCGCACCATATACTCCGGTGTGGATCTTAGCCGATTTGTACCGTATTATTCAAAAGAAGCACAGACAATCAGAAATACGCTTCGAAAAAAGCATAATCTACAGAATAAAAAGATTATCCTTTATGTAGGACGACTGTCGCCTAAAAAAGGGGCAGACATATTGGTCTGGGCGATGCGGGAACTGGTCAAGAAACACAAGAACTGCGTGTTAGTGTTGGTCGGAAGCAACTGGTACAGTGAAAATCTGGTCAGTGATTACGTAGCTTTCGTCCGAGCGTTGGCCACTCGTTCCCCCATCCCTGTGATATCCACTGGCTTTGTCACACCGGACGAAGTTCATCAATGGTATATGGCGGCGGATATTTTCGTTTGTACCTCGCAATGGCAGGAACCGCTTGCGCGTGTTCACTATGAGGCGATGGCCGCCGGACTTCCCATCATCACAACACGACGTGGAGGAAATGTTGAAGTGATCCAGGATAACGGGTTGATCGTGGAAAAGCCCGAAGACCCAGCGGAATTTGCAAAAAAGCTCTCCGTCCTATTAGAAGATCCAAAACTGAGGGAAAAAATGGGACGCAAAGGAAGATCTATGGCTGAAGAGAAATACAGTTGGAAACGAGTAGCCGAAGAAATTCTGGAGGTATGGGCAGAGCTCTACACAATCAACGAAGCGGCAGTGGAAAGGGTGTCGGCGAAAAGGATCAGGCAGCTTGGCTGATCCGGACGAATAGCGTGAAGGCACAGAGCTGTTGTTCTGTGCTTTTTTGCACGGTTTTCTATTTTTTTGTGATATAATTCAGAAAAAACAAAAAAGAAGGGTTGATATTGTGAAGAATCATGGAAATTTGTTTAAAATTGTTATATCTTTCATTTTGCTTTTTGGCGGGCTTCTTGCTGGGACCTCTGCTTTTTCCGCAGAAACAAGCAAAGATCCCGTATCTTACGTGCAAATGCAATCTCGACTCGATGCCATTTTACAAAAAGGTTACATTCGAGTCGGGACTACGGGGGACTATAAACCTTTTACATACGTAAATCCGGCTACAGGCGAATATGAAGGCCACGATATCGAGATGGCGCAAAAATTGGCAAACGATTTAGGTGTGAAAGTTGTATTTGTGAAGACGACATGGCCTACCTTAATGGATGATTTGCTGGCTGACAAGTTTGATATTGCCATGGGTGGAATTACCCGCACACTTGAGCGAGCAAAAAAAGCGCAGTTCTCCCATGCTTATCTTGATTTTGGCAAATCTCCGCTTATTCGGATGGCTGACAAGGATAAATATAAAAGCTTGGCCGATATCGATCAACCGAACGTAAAGATTGGAGTAAACCCTGGGGGAACAAACGAAAAATTTGTAAGGGCAAATATTAAAAAAGCACAGATTGTAGTATTCGAGAAGAATCTGGAGATACCTGGAAAAGTTGCGAGCGGTGAAGTCGATGTCATGATCACTGACAGTATTGAAGCGAAACTGTACGCCAAAATGGATACACGACTTTACGATCCTTTGACAGAGCAAACTTTCACAAAGAGCCAGATGGGGTATTTAATGCCTCGCGGCGACTACATCTTCACCAATTGGATCAATTTTTGGATGGAGGAAATGACCCTGAAAGGAGAATTGCAAAAGATCACCAAGAAGTGGATTCCGTAAGTGGGTACGACTTCCCTTTGCCCGTTGGCAATATTGTGGACAGGCCTCCCTTGACGAACAGGGAGGCCTCCTTTTTATCTCTTCCAACCGGCAACCGCCATTTTTCTTCGCACATAGGCAAGCTGCCCCTGCAGCGGAATCCCGATCGGACAGTTGTCGTCGCAGGCCATCAGGCCGATGCAGCCAAAGATGCCGTCCTCCGATCCGACCACATCGAAGTATTCCTGTTCGTCGCGTTCGTCCCGGGGATCGAGCATGAACCGGGCTACCCGGTTGACGCCTGCTGCTCCGATAAAATTGGGCTTGATATTGGCGGTCGCGCATCCTCCAATGCAGCAGCCGCACTCGATGCAGCGTTCCGCTTCATAGATGTTCAACGCTTCTTCATTGCTCATCCGCTCTTCTTGTGCATGGGGATCAAAGGTTTTCTCCGTATGTACCCATGCTTCCGTTCGCAGCGAAACATCGCGGAACCAGATGCCCGTATCCACCGACAAATCGCCTAGCAGCTTAAAGACGGGGAGAGGCATGAGGGTAATTTCCGCGGGCAGCTGTTTGGTCAACGTCCTGCAGGCGAGAGTGGGCTTGCCGTTGATCAACATGCCGCACGAGCCGCATATGCCGGCCCGGCAAACGAAATCATACTTCAAGGTAGGATCTTGTTCTTCCCGAATTCTGTTGAGTGCGATAAACAGCGTCATTCCCTCTTCTTCCTGCAGCACGTAGGATTGCGTGGTCGGGTTCTCCTTCGGGGTCTGTGGGTTATAGCGAAAGAGATGAAACGTCAATTGGCGCTGACTCATCCTTCTTACCTCCTCTTCACTGCTTGGCCCCTGTGGCTTCCTTGCTGGCCTCGCCGTATCCCCGATCGCCAGGCGGCAATTCCGTAATTTTCACAGGTTCATACTTCAATACGGGCTGATTGGCTCCAACCGGCCAGTAAGCCAATGTTCGCCTTAACCAGTTTTCATCGTCTCGTTTCGGAAAGTCCTCCCGGAAGTGGCTGCCCCGGCTCTCAGTCCTGGCCAATGCACCGGCTGCAATACAATACGCCAGACGGATCATTCCCGTAATCCGGAGCGCAGAGGCCAATTCCGGATCGGCTCCCTGTCCTCCGCTGCGAAGTCCGACATGGAAGGATTGCTGGTGAAGCTGATGAAGGTGTTCAACCGCTTTTTTCAGAGGTTTTTCCGAACGGAAAATCCCTACGTTCTCACTTAAAATGCTTTCCATTTCACGTCGAAGCTCGTAGACGTTCTCCAATCCATTGCGGCAGTCGATCAGAGCCTGAATGCGGTCTTCCTGGAACCGTACATGTTCTTCGATCAGGGCGGAAGAGACGTGAAAAGAGGCCTCTTTGGTGTACCTGGCGATTTTGTCGCCGATGATCATCCCGGCTACGACCGTTTCAGCAAGGGAATTTCCGCCCAAACGATTGAAGCCGTGCATATCCCAGCAGGCGGCTTCTCCCAGTGCAAACAATCCTTCCAGTCCGTAAGCCATCCCGTCAATATTGGTACGGATGCCGCCCATGCTGTAGTGTTGAGTCGGGCGAACGGGAATCAAATCATGAACCGGGTCGATCCCCCGGAAATTGCGGCAAATATTGGCGATCTCGCGCAAATTGGTGTTGATGTGCTTCTCCCCGAGATGGCGTATATCCAGCCAGACGTGGGGCCCGTACGGACTGTCGACGCCATGACCTTTGCGTATGTGCTGCATGATGCGGCGGGAAACCACATCGCGGGAAGCCAGCTCTTTTTTGTTTGGTTCGTAGTCGGGCATGAAACGATGCAGGTCTTTATCCAGCAGGTATCCGCCATCGCCGCGGGCGCCTTCCGTAATCAAAATCCAGGAGGGGACGATCCCGGTGGGGTGAAATTGAACGGCTTCCATATTGCCGAGCGGAACCAATCCCGTTTCCAGGGCGACGAACATGCCGCTTCCTTCATTGATGATCGCGTTGGTAGACGCACCGTACAGCCGACCGTAACCGCCTGTCGCGATGACGGTCGTCTTTGCCGTATACACCCGGAGGTTTCCGGTCCGCAAACACCTGGCCACGACTCCGCTGCAGCGTGTACCGTCATGAATCAAAGAAAGGACTTCCGTACGATCATGAACGGTTATCCCCAGCTTGATCACAACGCTGTCCATCGTATAGAGCAGGGTGTGTCCGGTGCCATCCGCCGTATAACAGGTGCGCCATTTCGCTGTCCCGCCAAAATTTCGCGCGGCGATCAGTCCTTCCTTTTCCGGATCTTCATGAATTTCCGCCCCGTCGTACATGCGTTTGCCGGCAACGACACGGTTCCACGGAACTCCCCAGTACGCCATTTGCCGCACTGCAATCGGCGCTGTTTCAGCAAAAAGCCGGGCCACATCCTGATCGCAGCCCCAGTCGGATCCTTTGACCGTATCGGCAAAATGGACATCGGGATTGTCTCCTTTTCCCCTCGCGCTGTTGCCTAGCGACGCCTGCATGCCGCCCTGTGCCGCCGAACTGTGGGATCGCCGGGGAGGGACCAGACTGAGGATGATGACATTCAGTCCTTGGGAGGCCGCTTCAATGGCCGCACGTTCACCGGCAAGCCCGGCTCCGACGATAATGACGTCCGAAGTAAAGCTGTCATACCGACTCATACCGAACCCCCCAGCGAATAAAATGCCCACAGGCTCAGAAGCCCCAACAGAACCGTACAGACAGTGACGACACTCAGCACCTGTTTCAGACTGCGGCGCTTCACAAATCCCCATTTTACAACCGTGCGATAAAGTCCCACGCTGGCATGATACTCCGCGAACAAGAGAAGAACGATATAAAACCAAAGCATCCACGAATGAACACGATCGGCGCTAAGCTTTGCATCAATCCCCGCATAGACCACAACAAATACATGAATGATGATCAAGAGAAGCATGGCGCTACCCGTAACAGCCTGGAAGAGCCATGACCAGGTATCCTGGTGCTTGATGATTTTGGCGTGCCTCCAGACGACCTTTTGTTCCTCCCATCGACCGGGAATCCGGCGAAGGACCGCCCCAACATGTGCCGCCACCGTGAGAATGATAAAAACAACGGCCACATCCAACAGGCGGAACTGCTCCATAAAGTGAGCCAGCGTGTTAAACGCCTCTGCTCCCAACAGAATGGAGGCAACAAACAGCATATGCGTCCATAAAAACCCAACCAACAACAAGCCACTGACTGTCTGGATTGTTTCGACCACAAAGTCCGCTTTGCTGCTGCGAGTCAAGGCCCTTTGCAAATGCATAAGGATTCTCCTTTCCCGTTCCCATCACGCTTCGTTCTTCTCGCCGGCAGTTGGATCTAGCACCTTTCCACATTTCGTACAAACCCGTACAGGAATCTGCAAATCATACGTGTCATCAAATACGTAGGGATGATCCGGTCGATGTACCACCTTCGTCGCGGCGCCACAGCATTGAGAAACCATCATCGTTTTCCATCCTTTCCACATGGGATTTGCTGTGGTGGGATCATTACGAACATGTGGAGGTAATCAAGTGTTTGGTAATAAACCATATTCTGAACAATCGACAAACATGTCGTCTCATGTAAGGGTTTTCATTACAACTGACATTGGTTGATAGAATATTTGAATAAGTACTATTTTTAAGTTATTTTTACAAGAGGATGTTTTTTCACCGACGTCAGGAGTGAAAAATGTGAAAAGTAAACTTGGACTTGCCTATGCTTGCGTTTTAAGTATCATTGCGCTTTGGGTGGAAAATGGAAGTGGCGGATTGTTTGAGACGTTTATCCACGAGGAAAAAACCAGCTTTTTCAAAATAAAGGTAAATATATAACTCAAAGATATCGTAAGAGAAGCTCCTTTGCTTCTCTTTTTCATTTTTCGGCCTTGTCAGGTATGAAGATCAAAAAATGCCACCTGAGAGGTAGCCATGAAGTGCATAGGTAAAGAAACGTACTGTTGTTAAACCCCTGTTCCGTCCGCCATTGAAACCCCTACGGGCTGGCCTATTAAGTACATGACTCCTTGCTGCCACGGCTTCCTGGGCTCACCACCTGCCCCAGCGGTGCGCGACCAAGGTACAGGGAACATTGTTTGAAATCGGAAATAACATGTAAAACAGGGAGAGAAGTGTTGGAAAAAGCAAAGGGGGGTGCTTGATTTGAACACGTATCAAGCCGTGTACCATCGTTGGTTGAAATGTGAAGATCTTGATCCGTCTCTTAAGCAGGAGTTGAATCATTTGTCTGATGAAACGGAGATAGAAGAACGATTTTACCGACATCTTGAATTTGGTACCGGGGGATTGCGCGGCGTGATCGGAGCGGGGATCAATCGGATCAACATCTATACGGTTCGCCGCGCAACGGAAGGCCTTGCCCGCTATCTCAGAAAGAATGTACAGGACGCCGAGGCCAGAGGGGTCGTGATCGCGTACGACTCTCGCCATATGTCTGCAGAGTTTGCGGGTGAAGCGGCAGGCGTTCTCGCCCAAAACGGGATCAAGGTTTTTTTGTTTCAAGAGCTTACACCCACGCCGATCCTTTCGTTTGCCGTACGTTATCTTGGAGCAGCAGCCGGTATTGTCATCACAGCAAGCCATAATCCGCCGGAGTACAACGGGTACAAAGTATATGGGGGTGACGGAGGGCAAATTCCCCCGATTACCGCCAATCTCATCCTGGAAGAAATCAACGGGGTAGAAAATGAACTGCTGGTAAAGGCCTTGTCAAAGGAAGAAGGCATCGAAAAAAATCGGATCTTTTTTTTAGGCGAGGATATCGTTCAGGCATATACGAACCGGCTGCTGTCTTTATCGCTGCAACCTGACAGGATCAAGCAGCTGGATGACTTTCACATTGTGTATACTTCCCTGCACGGAGCGGGAAATAAACCTGTTCGTAAGGTGCTAAAGGAGCTTGGTTTTGCACATGTGCACGTCGTGCGGGAACAAGAACGTCCCGATCCGAATTTCTCAACGATTTCCTCACCGAATCCCGAGGATCAAAAAGCGTTTGAAATGGCGATAAAACTGGCCCATAGGGTGAACGCCGACATTGTACTCGGGACGGACCCTGACGCAGACAGAGTGGGTGTCGCTGCCAGGAACAGCGACGGCTGGTATGTTGTATTAAACGGCAATCAAACCGGGGTATTGCTGCTCCATTTTTTGTTGGAACAGCGGAAAGCGTGTGGAAAACTACCCGCCAACGGCGTCGTGCTCAAAACAATCGTAACGTCAGATCTGGGTCGATGGATAGCGGCTTCCTACAATGTGACCACGGTTGACACGCTAACCGGCTTTAAATATATCGGGGAGAAAATGAACGAATACGAACAAACGGGAGAATATACCTTCCTTTTTGGGTTTGAGGAAAGCTATGGATATTTGATCGGGGATTTTGTTCGAGACAAGGATGCCGTGCAGGCTGCCATGATGGCCTCCGAGATGGCCGCTTATTATAAAACAAAAGGTCTGACCCTGTATGACGCACTGCAGCAAATCTATGAAACCTACGGGTACTTCCTGGAAGATCTCACATCCTTCACGTTTGCGGGGAAGCAAGGACTTGAGAAGATGGAACAGATCATGAACCGTTTGCGGCGAGAGGTTCTTTCCACGATCGGGAATCAGCAGGTGAAGAACGTAATCGACTATTTGCCGGGGGTTCATGGCCTTCCGCCGTCCAATGTGCTCAAGTACGTCCTGGAAGAGGGGAGCTGGCTGGCGGTGCGGCCGTCTGGAACGGAGCCGAAGATAAAATTTTATTTCAGCGCGGTTGGAAGCACCTACGCTGAAGCAGAATCAAAGCTGCAGCAAATGAAGTCGTTTGTGTCCGCCTTGGTGAATTCAACGGCATAGTCTCCTTGAAGCGTATGGGCTGCCTGCGGACGTGCCTGTCCGTCCAATCGGGAAGCCGGCAGGCCGTTTGCAAACGGGAGAACAAGTGGAGCAGCTCTCTTTTTCCTTTTAAGATTGCAGCGAGCTTTATAGGCACCTTTCCCGGGGAGAGGCAATAGTCTGTATAGACACCATCTTCATTGGAGGGAATTGCGTGCAGTTTTACTACGGAGAGCGGATGCCCCTGCGGATCCTGGACGAAATTGAGTTTTGGAAGCAGCAGGAGGCGGAACATACCATTGTCATCAGGCAGTTGGCCGGTAATTTGGAGCCGCCGTTCGTTGAGTCGCTCCAGGAGTGGGAACAGGCTTTTTCACAGACCAACGCGGCAGCGCGGCGTTACATTGAGACAGTGGTCCGGTCCAAAGGACGTTTGCAGCGGGAGATGTATCTGGACATCATGCAGCTGGCGGACTGTTCCCTCAGCCAAAGTCACCAGTTCGTTCAATTCTTGAATGTTCTCGCAGCCGAAAGCACGGTGATCCAAAACAATCCGACGGCCATTGTCGTACTGAATCACATTCGTCGTGAATCAGAGTATTTTATCGGTATTGCCCAAACGGTCATGCGTCATTAGACAGATGCAAGCCCTTCCCGCCAATCAGGCTGGAAGGGCTTTTCCGCATGTTTAGGTGACCGGGGCGAAGCGCTTGAGAGAGAACATGGACAGATCGTAGGAGGTCTTCCCGGTAGTAATCCATTCGCTGGCAATCTCTCCAACCGCACTGGCGAACTTGAAGCCGTGACCGGAAAAACCGGCGGCAATCACGACATGGGAATGCAGCGGATGACGGTCAATGATGAAGTGTTCGTCAGGAGTCAGCGTGTAGAGGCACACCCTTCCCTGCTTGAGGGTGCCCGCCGCCTGCGGCATGTACCTCTTGAGAAATGACCGGACATCACCTTCGTCTTCGGGATAGGCGCCGAATTCACGGTTCATGGCATCGGGATCGACCGGATGACCGGTGTCGTGACGGCCCACCTTTACCCCTGTGCCGTTGAAATTGGGAAATCCGTAGTATTGTTCGTGTTCCAGATGGAACAAGAAAGCGGGAAAGGCATTCGGACCGTACAACGACTCGTCGGCATCAAACCAGGCAATGGTTTTTCGTGTCGGCTGCAAAGGAAGCGGCAAACCGACCGAGGACAACAGCTTGTTGGCCCAAGCGCCAACGCTCACGACCAGAGAGTCGGCAGCATATCTGCCCTCTTTTGTTTCGACAATGACCCCGTCAGAGAGAATTTCGATTCGCTCCACGCGAGTATGGGTGACGATGGTGGCCCCGAGGGCAAGCGCCATGTTGCGGTAGGCGCGAATGCAGTCTTCGCTGAACAGCACGCCGGACACAGGTTCGTAACAGCCGGTAACCTCATCGGGGACGGTTATTCCCGGCCAGCGGTAGCGGATTTCCTCTGCCTGCAGCACTTCCAACGGCAGCGCGAACTCTTCGGCACTGTCCTTCACTTCCTGGATGAACGGGCTGCCGGTTTTTCCGGCGCAAAGGACGCCTGTCCGGCTGAAGAGCGAAAGACCTGACTCTTCCTCCAGTTCATTCCATAGCTGCTGTGCCCGCAAAGCGAGAGGCACGTACTGCTTTCCTTCGCCGTACGCGTGACGAATGATTCGGGTATCCCCGTGATGGCTTCCAAAGGTATGGGGCGGATCAAACGCGTCCAGAAGCAGCGTTTTTCTCCCTTGTTTGGCCAGATATGCACCGGCAGCCATCCCCATGGAACCAGCTCCGACGACGATGACCTCGTAGTGTTTCTCCATCCTTTAACCTCCTCCTGGTTCTCCTATCAAAATAAATTTCTTTGATTATCCTATATTTTCGGAAAACCGTCGAGTCTTAGGCATATACATTATCAACCAGTACAACGGGAGGATGCAGGCATGATTAAAATTGGGGACAAAGTCGTCACTCCTTCGACGCTGCGCACTGAACAGCAATGGACAGACGTTCAGCTGGAGATAATCGGCCGCATGGCGGCCAGCCCGATTGTTTTTTCGTATCCGGACACAGGACATTTTCGGTTTGAGCTTACCCTTCGAAACCATATCGTGGGAGCAGCAGGTGCACTGAACTACAGCGGGGTCTCATTCGCCACGTTCAAAGAGTCCCGGTGCAACGAGGAGCTGTGGCGTTTGACCGACTTCGGCGGCTTTCGGATCCGTGAAAATGTGAGGCCGTCCGATGGGATCCGGGACATTTATCGCAATGGAAGAAAATACGCCTTTGAGTGTGCCACCGCGATGGTGATCGTATACTACCGGGCTGTTTTGGCCTCGATCGACGAGGGGGCTTTCAACCGTTTGTTCGCCGACATGCTGCTGTACGATTGGCACTACGACAAGGATCTGGGATTGACGACGATTGAGGAGACCGTTCACCTGCCGGGAGACGTGGTCTATTTCAAAAACCCGGATGTCAACCCGGACACCCCTGAATGGCAGGGAGAAAACGCTGTCGTGATGCGAGAGGGTCTCTACTATGGGCATGGGATCGGCATCGTAGGTGCTCGGGAGATTATTCGGCATTTGAATAATGAAAGAAGACCTGGTGCCGTTCGTTCCGCCTTTATGATGGAGGGTGCCGCACGGCCGGATTTTGCCTACCTCTACAGGTTCAGACCCGGTGCTCCCGCTGGAATGACGCCCATTCGCCGCAGCAGGTATGACCGTATCATCGCGCGGATCGGCTCTGCGTACTATGAGATCGGCTAAGCCTCTCTGAACAGGAGGGGCTTTTTTTTATGTGTGTCAAAGGGAAACCCCAAAGATTTGGTACAGACCTTCCTGGCCTGCCTCCGTCACCTTCACCGCTCGGGAAGAAGTACCCTCCAGCCATTCGAGTTTAAACAGGCGGTTCGTAAGCGCTGCACCTAACGACCCGGCCAGGTGGTAACGCCGCTCGGTCCAGTCGAGACAAGGACGGGCAAACGCTCTTCTTCCCCGTTTAACGGGAAAGGGGTCAACTCCAAAGGCAGTAAATGTTTCAGCTCCTTTCGTTGTCAACACGTACTCCTGCCCCGCTTCTTCCAGCAGTCCTCGCTTCAGCAGGCTCTCCGTCAGCTTAACCCCAACGGAACCGGCCAAGTGGTCGTAGCACGTTCGAGCATAACCCAGCTTTTTCATTTCGTCCGATTGGCGAAGCGAGCGGATCTTCGGCGGCGGAGCGATCGACAGCAGGCCTTCCAAAGCCTTGGCCACTTCTGTTCCGCTCAGGCGGTAGTAGCGGTGCCGTCCATGTGCTTCCACCGCAAGCAGTCCGCCGTTTACCAGCTTGTTCAAGTGGGAACTTGCAGTCTGGGGAGAAATGCGTGCCCTGTGCGCCAGTTCACCCGCCGGCAAAGCTCTTCCGTCCATCAAGCTAAGCAGGATGGCAGAGCGTGACGGGTCGCCGATCAGCGCTGAGACCTCAACGAGATTGGGTACATTCACTCGAGATCACTCCTTTGCATTCATATTTCGATGATAATGGAAATAATGGTCCATTACAATGAAGGAGGTAGTTTCATAAAAGTGAGGAGGAATTCATTTTATGACCAGTCATGTTGCCATTCAGCCGAAAATTCTGTACTACGGAACCCCTGTTGTTTTGCTTACGACGTTGAACGAGGATGGATCGACCAACATCAGTCCGATTTCGTCCTCATGGGCTCTTGGCCATACGATCGTGCTGGGAATTGGTCTTGGCGGAAAAGCGATGGAAAACCTGGGGCGGCACCCGGAGTGCGTCATCAACATCCCGGACGCGACGCTGTGGCGGCAGGTGGAAGCGCTGGCTCCCCTAACCGGTATGGACCCGATTCCCGAATATAAGCGTCAGCTTGGATTTCGATTTGAGAAGGATAAATTTGCTGCCGCCGGATTGACGCAGATCCCATCAGAGAAGATTGCGCCCTGCCGGATCAAGGAGTGCCCGCTGCAGATCGAGGCACAGGTAAAGCATATCCGCATTCCCGAAGATTCCGGGCAGTTTGCCGTCGTTGAGACGGAAGCTGTGCGTGTCCACGCCCATACGGACATTGTGGCGGGGGATCATTACGTCAATCCACAAAAGTGGAACCCGCTCATCTACAATTTCCGTCACTATTTCGGGTTGGGGAACGAGCTGGGCAAAACCTTTCGGGCGGAGACGTGACCTGGCAGCATGCTGGGCTTTTTTTTGCCACTTGTAACAGGAGGTGGCATTTTTTATAATAAAAACAGGAAATCTATTGATAATGAAAATCATTGTTTGCTTTATGAGCATAGAGAGGGATGGCGTATGTACCCTGAGTTGAACGTCTCAGCTTTGGAAAGAGCGTTTCGTATCCATATCGCGTCGGAACCGGAGGCGCCGCTGCGGTTTTCCGCTGCCAGCCTGCTGCACAAGGAAGAAGGAAAAAGATTCCTGCAAGAGGTGGGCAGCCATATTCATTCCCCCTCGTACGTTGTGACCGCCTCCCTGTTTTTCAAACGCTTCCTGGCACTGCTTTCCGGCGGGCTTTACACAATGTCTCACCATTCCGTTGAATTGAACATCTCCCTGCCGAATGTGACGCTGTGCGCAGAAGGCTCCTGGAGTCTGCCTCGCTTTCACTTGCGCGAGGCGGGGGGCTTTAGGCCGGATCCCGCAGATCGGGAGCGCTGGAGAGAGCAGGTGGCGGAACGAATGTTTCGTGACACGATAAAGCCGCTCATCTCGGCTCTTGCTTCGTATACGGGTATTCATACCAACGTCCTGTGGTCGCATACCGCCTACATCATTCACTATTATTACGACGAATTCATGAGGCGGGCGGAAACAGACGAACTCCGCGAACAAATCAGGGGCGATTTTCACTTCCTTACCAAGAAAGCGGATCCCAAACTGTTTGGACTGCGGGACCGCAATCCCATGAACAACGACTTTACGGTGATTCCGCACCCGACCGAAGCGGATCATCCCATTCGCATCCGAAAGCAGTGCTGCTTCCAGTACCGCCTGCAGGGAGGGAAATGCTGCTACACCTGCCCGATGCTCAATGAGGAAAAGCGCCTCGAACAAATTCTCGCTTACGGAAACTAGCGTTGTCAGGACGCTGGTTTTTTTGTTTTCCCGGTCTTCGTGCTGATTGTCGTCGTGGTATGATTGAGGTATGAAGAAGAGGGGGCAAGCGTACGATGAAGCAGAGGGTTCTGCACGATCTGATCATGTATCAGCGGGCCCACAGGGACAAACGCAACCAGTGGCTTCACTACCTGGCGTTTTTCGCTGCGAGTGTGGGCTGGGTTGCGCTGTTGATCGACTGGCGGGTTACGGTTGGCTGCGCCATCCTTCACTACGCCTGCGCATGGACGGGCCACTTCGTGTTTGAACGGAATCGCCCGGCCTCGTTTCAACGGCCGTTCATTGGGTTTTACGCGGGGTTTCTCTGGTTCTTTTTGCGTACATTGGAGATCGTAAGCGGTAAAAGGTGGCTGCCGCAGATGGAGGATATCTAGATGGAACAAGTGCTTGTCGGAAGCGTGTTATCGGCCCTGTCCACCGGTGTCGGGGCACTGCCCATACTGTTTTTCAAAGCGGTGACGCACCGCTGGCGGGATATTTTACTCGCCTTTACCGCCGGGATCATGGTGGCGGCCTCGACGTTCAGTCTCATCCCGCAGGCGTTGGAAGCTTCCAATCTGATGATCGTCTGTCTGGGGGTGTTGACCGGGACGACCGCGCTCACCCTGTTGGAGAGTGTGATTCCGCACATCGACCTGGAGCACTCGCGGATGAACATTTCCATGGATACGCAATCGTTGTTGATTCTGTCCGCCATTACGCTACATAACATTCCGGAGGGGCTGTCCGTCGGGGTTAGCTACTCCAGCGAACAAACGGGGCTGGGGGGGCTGATCGCCTTCGCCATCGGGCTGCAGAACGCGCCGGAGGGCTTTCTCGTCGCTCTGTTCCTGATCAACCAAAAGGTGGGGAGGGGGAAAGCTTTTCTGCTTGCCACCCTGACCGGATCGGTCGAAATCGTCTCGGCACTCGCGGGAAATTACCTCACCTCATTCGTGCAGGGAATGGTTCCGTACGGCCTGTCGTTTGCTGCCGGGGCGATGCTGTTCATCGTGTACAAAGAACTGATACCCGAAAGCCACGGGGACGGCCATGAGCGTTCCGCGACGTTTTCGTTTATTGTCGGACTTCTCGCGATGGTATGTCTCATCCAGTGGTTTGGCTGATCCCCAAAAAGTGTAGAGGAAAAAGTGACATTATCCCTCACATCCAGCGCTGTAATTACCGAAAACATATATAGAGAGATGTAGATAACGTGAGGTAGGGAGTGTCACAATGGAAAAGTCGACCATCATAGGTATTGTTCTAGGAGTCCTCGCAGTAGGTCTGGGTATGGTGCTGAAGCACGCCAACCTGACGTCGCTTCTCAACCCGGCAGCGTTTATGATTATTATTGTCGGTACGGCCGCCTCCCTTTTTAACGCATTTCCCATGGCGGAAATCAAGAGGATCCCGGTCTTGTTCAAAATTATCTTTACGGAACAATCGCTTCCGTCCAAACGCGAACTGATTGACCAGTTCATGAATTGGGCTTCGATTGCGCGCCGCGAAGGTCTGCTTGCGCTGGAAAACACTTCGGACGAGATTCAGGACCCGTTTTTAAAGAACGGTATGAAGATGATTATCGACGGCGGCGAACCGGAGTTTGTCCGCGACGTATTGAACGAAGAAATCCATGCCATTGAAGATCGTCATCTGGCCGGCGCCCAGATCTTTTCGCAGGCGGGTACCTACGCCCCGACCCTCGGGGTACTGGGTGCCGTGGTCGGTTTGATCGCGGCCCTTGGGAATCTGAGTGATATCGACGCGCTCGGCGTGTCCATCGCGGCTGCGTTCGTAGCGACACTTCTCGGTATCTTTACCGGTTACGTGTTGTGGCACCCTTTTGCCAACAAGCTGAAGCGCAAGTCCAAACAGGAAATTGAGATCAAAAAAATCATGGTGGAAGGCCTGCTCTCCATTCAAGCAGGCGTATCGCCGGCGGCCATCGAACAGAAACTCCTCGTCTACCTCCCGTCCAACGAACGCGCGGAAGCGAAGGAAGAGAAGAAGGAGGAGGCTGTTCCCGTAAATGGCTAAAAAAGCGCGGAAACACCATCATGAGGAGCATATGGACGAAACGTGGCTCATTCCGTACGCCGACCTGCTTACCCTGCTGCTCGCCCTGTTCATCGTGTTGTTCGCCTCCAGCAAAATTGATGCGGCCAAGTTTGATCAACTCATGCGTTCCTTTAACGTTGCGTTGAACGGCGGCGTCAGCGTGTTGGATCAGCCAAGCGCCGTACCGATCGATCCCAGTATGGCACAGCAGACGTTCAACCGCAGCCAGCAGGAAGAACAGGAGAAGACGGAAGAGCAGAAGAAGTTTGAGCGGGAGTACAAGCAGGAGACCGAAGACCTGCAAAAGCTGCAGCAGCAGCTGGAAGGCTATATTCAGCAAAACCAGCTGCAGGACAAGCTGCAGACCAGGCTGACAGAGCAAGGTCTGCTGATTACCATTCTGGACAACGCTCTGTTTGATTCCGGAAGTGCCGCACTGAAGCCCGAGGCGCGGAAGCTGGCCACAGAGATGTCGGCCATGCTCGTCCCCCATCCGAAACAGGTGACGGTTACAGGCCATACGGACAACGTTCCGATCAACAAGCCGGAGTTTCCCTCCAACTGGGATTTGAGCGTAAAGCGTGCGGTGAACTTCCTGAAAATCCTGCTGGAAAACAAGAGCTTGGATCCGAGCAAATTCAGCGCCACCGGAAAAGGAGAGTACCATCCGGTTGCCTCCAACTCCACTCCGGAGGGCCGGGCGAAAAACCGCCGGGTCGAGGTGGCCATCTTGCGAAATCTATCATCGCCGCCGAAATAAAACCGGAAAAGAAGAAAGGATAGCGGGTCAAAATCGCTATCCTTTTTCTCTTGCAATATGCTCCAGCAAACCGCGGCAGCCGGCTTCCACCAGCTCATAGACATAGTTGAAACGGCCGGTGTAATAGGGATCTTCCACGTTTCGTTCCGGCAGATGAGCGGCGAAGTCGAGCAGGCGGTATACCTGTTTTCCTTTTGGGGCCATGCGCTGCAGCGCGGCCAGATTTTCTTCGTCCATGCAGATGATGTAGTCGTAGCGGTCAAAGTCTTCTGGCGTAATCTGTCGGGCGCGGATCGTATCATGGGCGATTTCTCTCTCAGACAATACCTTGCGGGTACCGGCATGGGGCGGCTCTCCGGCATGCCATCCGCCTATTCCAGCCGAGTCGACGGCAATCCGTTCGGAGAGTCCTTCTTCTGCCAGCAGATGGCGAAAGACTGCCTCCGCCATGGGGGAGCGGCAGATGTTGCCGAGACAGACAAAGAGAACGTGAACCATAGGTGGTGCTCCTTTCTCCTATGAGACGGTATGTATGATAGAATAGCATGGAAGACGCTTGCTTATAAAGCTGAGGGATACATAATGAAAGCCTATTTTTACCGAATCCGCTTCGTCGCTTCCGTCATTGCCGTGACGTTGCTGCCCATTCTCGTGACGGGCATCGTCCTGCTGCAGGCTGCGGAACAGGCGTTGTTGGAGGAAAAAAAACAAAAGCTGATTGCCATTACCCAACAACTCGACCGTGCGTTGTCAAAAGATTTTGACGAAATCCTGCGCGAATCGGGCATGCAGGATGCTGCACGTCCGGAGAAAATACAGGCGCTGAACCGCGCGCTTATGCCAATTACCGATGAAATCGCTCGTTTACATCCCGGCGTAGGCGTGGGGTATTACGCTGCCGATCTGGATGCGATTGTTACGTACGGACCAAGCAGTGAGATGCATCAACACGTAGGCAAGTCCATCCCTGACAAGCACCCTGGCCGACGGGTCCTGCAAAGCGGTACGGTGGACGTCGCCGTCGGTGAACAGGTGCGCGGGAACATCATGAACGCGATGACCCCCCTGTACCGCAACGGCAAGGTTATCGGATACGCCTGGGGCAACGAGCTGATGAGCAGCATTGACGTCCAGCTTGCCGGAATGCGACAGAGCATTTTCGCCATCCTGGGGATTGGCGGTATGGCGGCGGCGGCGGTAAGCGGGTTATTAATGCACCGACTGGAAGTAATCCTGGCTGAGATCAAGGCGGGGCTGCACAAGCTTAGCCTCAATCTCTCCTTTCGCATGAGACGGCTGGCCGGGGAACCGGGGGAAATCACCGACGCGATCAACAAACTGGCTGCGGACCTGCAGGCGAGTCGAACGCATACGGAAAACATCATTCACAGCATGGACAGCGGGGTAATCGCGCTGGATCACAACGGAGTGGTACAGGCCTGGAATCAGGCAGCATCCGATATAACCGGTATTGCTGTCGACCATGCGATCGGCCGTTCCTATGAGGAGCTGTTTACCGGAGAGGAGACGCTCGTATCGGCGCTCCAGGATACGCTTCAATCGGGGCGTACCAATCGCGATGTGGAATGGCGGTACTGCCACCCGCAGGGGGAGCGGTCTGTCAAGGCAAGCACGTCCATTTTGCGCAGCCCGGCCGGTGACGTATTGGGGGCCATTGTCGTTCTGGAGGATCGAACGGAGTGGAAGACAATGGAGGCGCAGCTCGCTCAGGCCAAACGCCTGGCCGTCATCGGAGAACTGGCAGCCAGCATCGCCCATGAAGTGAGAAATCCGCTTACGTCCATCAAGGCGTTCGCCCAGATCATCGAGGAGGATCTGCCTGCTGAGCACGACAGCCGCGAATATACTGCCATCATTGTGGAAGAGGTGGAGCGGTTAAACCAGTTTACCGACGAGCTGCTGCTGTTTTCCCGCCCGAAAGAGGAGCGCAATGTTCCCGTGGTCATCCATGACGTGCTGGAGCAGACGCTCTTGCTGCTCAAGCGAAAGGCCGCCAAGCAGAAGGTGGAACTAACCAGACAGTATTTTCCTGGCCTGCCGCCGGTGGAGGCTTCACCTGAGCTGTTGAAGCAGGTTTTCCTCAACATCCTGCTCAATGCGCTGCAGGCCATGCCTCAGGGAGGCGGACTTCAGCTGCAAACAGAGGGGGACGAGCACTGCGTCTGGGTACATGTCACGAATGACGGGCAGCCGATAGCCGAAGCGCATCTGAATTCGATCTTCGAGCCGTTTTTTACGACCAAACCTTCGGGAACCGGTCTCGGTCTGTCCATCTCACAGCGGATTGTTCAAGCATACGGCGGCAATATTTCCGTGCAAAACGTGCCGAACGGTGTCCGCTTTACCGTGGAACTGCCTGTGAAAAAGGAGGGGGTGTGACGTATGACGCAACGCATTTTACTGGTGGACGATGAAGCCAATGTGAGAAAAGCGCTGACCACTGCCCTTCGTAAAGAAGGATACGAGACGCAGGAAGCGGCCAGCGGGGCACAGGCGCTGGAGATGATGCCGTCGTTCCTTCCTGACGTGATGCTGATCGATCTGCGCATGCCCGAGCTGGACGGGATGGAGACGCTCCGTCGGTTGAAGCAAAGCGATGGGCCGCAGCCCAACGTGGTGATGATGACGGCTTACGGTTCAGCCGACGACGTGATGGAAGCGATGAAATGGGGCGCCTTTGACTACGTACAAAAGCCGTTTGACCTGGCGCAGGTCAAGCAGGTGGTAGCCAAAGCACTGGCCAATCGTCAGACAGCAGAACGGGAAGAGCCGCTGGAGGAAAAGCCGGAACGACCGAACAACCTCGTTGGTCTAAGCTCCAAGATGCAGGAAGTGTACAAGCTTGTCGGCAAAGTGAGCATGACCAAAGCGACGGTGCTGATTCAAGGTGAGAGCGGAACAGGCAAGGAGCTGATCGCCCGTGCCATCCACGCGAACAGTGCACGGGGGGACAAGCCGCTGATTTCCGTCAACTGCGGGGCGATTCCGGAGAATCTGCTGGAAAGCGAACTGTTCGGCTACGAACGTGGGGCTTTTACGGGCGCGGCCGGACGAAAACCCGGCATGTTTGAGCTCGCAGATGGAGGAACGCTCTTTTTGGACGAAATCGGCGAGCTCAGTCTGCCGCTGCAGGTAAAGCTGCTGCGCGCGCTTCAGGAGCGGTCGATTACCCGGCTGGGCGGGCTGGAAGCAGTACCGGTCGACGTCCGTATCATCGCCGCCACCAATCAGAATTTGGTGGAGCGAATGAAGCGGGGCTTGTTTCGCGAGGATTTATACTACCGGCTCAACGTCGTACCGATTTGGGTTCCGCCTCTGCGTCAGCGAAAGGAAGACATTCCGCTTCTGGTCCAACACTTCCTCGCCAAGTTTCGCGGGCAAATGGGCAAACCGATTCGCACGATCAACCAGGAAGCCATGGAGATGCTGATCGCTTTTGATTGGCCGGGAAACGTGCGACAGCTGGAAAACGTGATCGAGCGGGCAATGGTAATGGTCAACGGCGCGGCCATATTGCCGGAACATCTCCAGACCCATCTGCCGGCCGGAGGGAAGGTTGAAGCCCAGGTGGCCGCGGGCATTCGCTTTGAGGGGAGAACCATGCGGGAGATCCTGCAGGAAGTGGAGCGGGAAGTGATCCGGCGCACGCTGCGAAAGACCGGCGGCAACAAGGTTCAGACGGCAAGGCTTCTCGGCATGTCGCGAAGGGCCTTGCTGTACAAAATTGAAGCATACGGTCTTGATAGGGAAGAAGATGAATAAAAAAGATACAGCTTGTGCAAAAAGTAGTCAGCTATACGTGGAAACGACATGAAAGCGCCTTCAATTTCGGCGCTTTTTTCTCTGGCACGTTTTATGCATTTTCAAAGTATTGTTCCTTATCACTTTTTTTAGAAAGGGGATTTCCTGTGTTTCAATCACTTACCAATGCATCAGTACGAATGGTGCAGCGCTATTTGCCCGATCCGTTTTTATTTGCCGTCATCCTTACATTAGTGGTCTTCGTGGCAGGCATGTTCGTGAACGGAAAGAGCCCGATGGAGATGGTCAACTTCTGGGGCAACGGGTTCTGGAGCCTGCTGAGCTTCTCCATGCAGATGGTACTCGTGCTCGTGACCGGACATACGCTGGCAAGTACGGAGATTTTCAAGAAGGGAATGCGTTCGGTTGCCGGGATTGCGAGAACTCCGGGCCAGGCAATCGTGCTCACCACTTTTGTCTCGTGCCTGGCTTCGTTGCTCAACTGGGGATTCGGGCTTGTAATCGGGGCCCTGCTTGCCAAAGAGGTCGCCCGTCAAGTGGAGAAAGTAGATTATCGCCTGTTGATTGCAAGCGCTTACAGCGGTTTTGTCGTTTGGCATGGTGGGTTGTCGGGTTCGGTCCCTCTGACGATTGCGACCGAGAAGCACACCATGCAGGATTTGATCGGAATTATCCCTACCTCTGAAACGATTTTCGCTCCTTTTAACATCGCGATCGTTCTGGGAATTATCATCATTCTTCCGATTGTGAACCGCCTCATGATGCCATCGGAAAAAGATACGGTCGTGTACAAAGGACCTGGTTTGGCTCAGGAGGAGATGGCTGCAGCACAAGCGACCGCTGACACGCCTGCGGACAAGTTGGAAAACAGCCGGTTTGTTTCCCTGCTTGTCTCCTTGCTGGGCTTCGCGTTTATCATCGGGTATTTCGTGGAGAAGGGCTTCAAGCTGAACCTGGATATCGTCAACATCATCTTCTTGTTCCTGGGGATTTTGCTGCACGGCACGCCGCGTCGCTTCCTTGACGCCATGGGCGAAGCGATCAAAGGCTCGGCGGGAATCGTTGTCCAGTTCCCGTTCTATGCCGGTATAATCGGCATGATGACTGCATCCGGACTGGCTGCTTCCATTTCCAACTGGTTTATCAGCATTTCGACGGCGACGACTTTCCCGCTGTTTACCTTCTGGAGTGCCGGCTTGGTCAACATCTTTGTTCCTTCCGGCGGCGGACAATGGGCGGTACAGGCGCCGATCATGCTGCCGGCTGCTGCAGAGTTGGGCGTATCCAATGCCAAAGTGGCAATGGCGATCGCCTGGGGAGATGCCTGGACCAACCTGATTCAGCCGTTCTGGGCACTTCCGGCGCTGGCTATCGCTGGGCTGGGCGCGCGCGACATTATGGGCTACTGCCTGATGATGCTGTTCGTAACCGGTGCTATTATCAGTCTGGGCTTTCTGATTTTCTAGTCCAAACAAACAGACAGGCAGGGACCGATATGACGGTTCCTGCCTGTTTTGTATGCTTTGGGTCTCTTAGTGAATGCTTTTCTTCTTGAAGCGCCCGCCCTTCACGTCGTGAATGTTTCCGACCGCGAGGAATGCTGACGGGTCGATATCTTCGACAATCAGCTTCAGTTTCGCTTCCTCCAGACGCGTGATGACGCAGAAAATCACTTTTTTATCGTCGCCGGTGTAACCGCCTTCTCCGCTCAGGTACGTCACGCCCCGTCCGAGACGAGCCACGATGGCATCGCCGATTTCCTTGTGATTGTCACTGATAATCCACACCGATTTGGACTCCTGAAAGCCTTCGATCGTCAGATCAATCATCTTGAAAGCGATGTAATAGGCGATAAGAGAGTACATGGCCCGGTCCCAGCCAAAGACAAAGCCTGCGCTGGCCAAAATAAACACATTGATGAACATGACAATTTCGCCCACTGAAAACGGCGTTCGCTTGGTAAACAGGATCGCCACAATTTCCGTCCCATCCAGCGAGCCCCCGTAGCGAATGACCATCCCGACGCCAATCCCGAGAATGATCCCGCCGAAAACTGCCGCCAAGAGCGGGTCTTCCGTCAATCCCGGAACAGGATGAAGAAGTGTCGTGCCGATTGACATGACGGTGACGCCAAACAGCGTGGATATGGCAAACGTTTTCCCGATCTGTTTGTAACCGATGATCAAGAACGGCAGGTTCAAGAGAAACAAAAACAAGCCCAATGCCCATCCGCTCAGATGGGAAAGGATAATCGATATTCCAACTATCCCTCCGTCAATAATGCGGTTTGGGACCAAAAAAATTTCCAGACCTACAGACACAAGCACGGCTCCCAGGAAAATAAAAAGAGAGCGTTTGATGATCTTCAGCAGGGAAAGCCTTTGATGAGTCAATGCCGCGGTAGATTCCGTCAACTCTCCATCCCCCTTTGATTGTGATTTTTCTTACAATCATTGTAACATAAAAACGCGGGGTCGCCAAAAACAGAAGTGTCATGTAAGCTTCACAGTTTAGGCAGAATATAGGGTAAAACAAAGTTCGCGACTGGGACAAGAAAGATATGGCGGAGATTACGTAATCCGCAGTAAACTAATAATATAAGAGTTCGATAATATGAGGAGGAGCAATCCATGTTGAAAAAGTTGATGGCAAAGTTTGGCGTAGGTGCAGCGATTGTGGATTTGCGACTGGACCAGCCGTCTTTCCGACTTGGTGAAACCATGACAGGAACGATTCACATCGAAGGCGGAAGCGTGGAACAGCGCATTTCCGAACTGAGTGTGCTCCTGTTGATGAAGACGTACATAAACGGCCAGGAAATAACCCGTCCTGTGCAATCGATTCCGGTGTTAAAAGGCTTTGCCGTGCAGCCCAAACCGTTTGTGCAGGACATTCCGTTCACGTTCCAGATCCCGGCTTCCCTTGCCGTTTCCACCCCGTCCCTGCAGTATTTTCTGCACACCAAACTGGACGTGGAAATGTCGCTTGACCCGACCGATCTGGACTATGTGCAGATTCTCCCGCCAAAACGGATTGAAAAGGTGATCGAGGCTCTACTGCGGAATGATTTCCGCCAAAAGCCCGACTCGGGAAAGCTGACGCCGTACGGCCAGGAATTCTCGTTTTTCCCCGGCAGACCAATGGGGGTTCCGCTCAACGAACTGGAAGTGATCTTTTTTGACACACCGGAGGAGCTGCGCATGTTGGTCGAACTGGATATCGCGGTGCCCGGACTGTTTTCCCGTGAAAAGGAGCACAAGGTCGAGATCGTGGTCACGAACGACCTGCTGGAGGACGGAAGGGAAGAGGCATTGGCCCGCTACCTTATGGAGAAGATTGAGGGATTTGCGAACAACCCCCAAACTATCCCGTATGTATCGATGGCAACCTACCAGCAGGGGTACCACGGACATCATGGTCACGGCATGGGCGGCATGATCGGGGGAATGGCTGCCGGTTTGCTCGGCGGACTTCTGCTTGGCGAACTGATGTCGGAAGCGGCGGAGTCAGCAGGTGATCTGTTTGATGATGAGGGCGGCGATGACGGAGGATTTGATTTTGGATTTGGCGACGACGAACTGTAATTCGTTGTGCCCGTAACATGAAAACCCACCTGTATCCGTTGATGGTACGGAACAGGTGGGTTTTTATCATTGTGAAGCAGTAAGCATTACGAAACGAGCACAGGCTGTTCAATTTGTTCTTCCCTATTTTTGACAACAGGAGTAATGGAGATCCGCGTGATGCGGTGGTTATCCATTTCCGTAATGGTGAACAGATGGTTTTCCCATTCCATCGATCGGCCAACAGCAATGTCTTCGTTCAACTGACTGTAGATCCAACCGGCAATCGTATCGACGTCTTCCGACTCTAATTCAAACGGCAGGTGATCGTTCAAATCGTCAAGCAGCATCTGACCGGAGACAGACATCCCGTGTTTTCCTTTTTCAATTTCAGGTCGCTCGTTTCCGTCAAATTCATCCCGGATGTCACCCACGATCTCTTCCAGGATATCTTCCATGGTCAAGAGGCCTGCCGTGCCACCGTACTCATCGATGACGATGGCTAATTGGGAACGGCGCTTTTGCATCAAGCGAAGCACGTGGCTGATTTCCATGGATTCCGGGACGGTAAGCACGGGACGAAGCAGCTTATCCAAGCGGACATCCTCTCCGTTTAATGCTGCCAGATAAAAATCTGACGAGTGTACAAAACCAATGATGTTATCCTTGTCCTCATCCGCAACCGGGAAACGGGTATGCCGTTCGGAACGAATCGTATTCAGGTTTTCCTGATACGTATTGGAGGTATACAGGCAAACCATTTCGATACGCGGAATCATAATCTCGCGGGCGAGTGTCTCGGAGAACTCAAACACGTTGTCCACCAGAGCCAGCTCCGTTTGATCGATGTGCCCGCTTTTATGGCTTTCGTTTACCAGTATGCGAATCTCTTCTTCGGTGTGGGCTGCATCGTGCTCTGATACGGGCTCCAATCCCATTCGTTTCAGCAAGCGGTTCGCTGTCCCGTTCAGGAACCAGATGGCAGGGAAGAACAGTTTGTAAAACAGCATCAAGGGAACTGCCACCCACAAAGAGGCAGCTTCCGCTTTTTGAATCGCCAAGGACTTTGGAGCCAGCTCTCCCAACACGATGTGCAGGAAGGTAATGATCGCAAAAGCGATCCCGAAGGAGAGGGTGGTAATCAGGTAATCCGGCAGCTGCCAATGGCCCAGTAACGGCTCGATGATCATGTGGGCAATGGCGGGTTCACCCACCCATCCCAATCCCAGGGAGGCAAGAGTAATCCCTACCTGACATGCCGATAGATAAGCATCCAGCTGTTGCGTTACTTTTTGGGCGTAAGCGGCTCGCTTGTTTCCCTCGTTTACAAGCTGCGCCAGTCGGGTTTGCCGCACTTTTACAAGAGCAAACTCGGCGGCAACGAAGAAACCGTTGAGGAAAACAAGAAAGGCTACCAAGAGCAAATTGAGTAATATCGGGACGCTTTCCAAAAAAAGAGTCATCCTTTCGTAATCAGCTTTTTTTACAAATTTTCACTTTTAGTATACGAGGAAAAAGATTTTGAATCAAAGCGGAAGGGGGGCTGTTTTCACCCAAAACAAGGGTATTTAGGGTGAAAAACGAGGTGGTGAATCCCTCTCTTATGTTTTTGTTTCGTAGATGGGGCTAGATGGTTAGGACGCCATGTTTCTATTCGGAACGGCTTACATGAAAAACGTCTGGCTGTGAACACCAGACGTTTTTGTCCGCATATAAGAATTTATAAATTTGGACATTCCATACAGCCGCTAGAAAAGTGTTCGGGGCCCCGCCCGGCGAAGCGTTAGCTAATGCCGGGTGGGTTTTCTTGAATCATTACCTGTTTAACAGGGATGAACCGTACAAAAGGAACAGGGAGAGTGCGCCGGCCAGCGCCAGGTATGCCACGAGAACCTTCCACTTCGTTTTCGTCGGTGAGTCGTAGTAGGTCGCCAACCGGTCCAGCTGCTCGCCCAGTTTGCGCAGTCTCTCACGGGCCTCCTGCTCCGCCTCAGCCAGCAGGGGAGAGGGGACGGGCCGCAGCGGGTTGCCGTCCAGGAACAGCACGGGTGTCCGTTCCCACAGCTGGAACAGCTCCCAGGTGCGCTCCGCGTACTCCTTATCCAACCGGATGCGGTCCCGCTCAAATCGTCGGTCGTCGTGGAAAAACGGCAAAAAGAAGCGCTGTTTCGGCGGTTTGGCTGCAGCGTAAAAATAGCTTTGCGTCATCAGGCGGGCACGAGTCTCCGCTGTTTCCGCGAGCGTGGGCCACTGTGCCAGTTCGTCCAGGAAATCGAGCAGCTTTTCTTTTTCATAGGACAGGACCCGCTGTTGATAACCCTCCCGCAGTCGATTCCACCAGGTCATCAAGCCGAACAGGAAGATCAGGAACAGCAGCGGATCAGGAGAAAACACCAGCATGGCCAAAAGCCCCAGCAGACCGAAAAACCAGATCTTCGTGGACAGCACAGAGACGATCCGGCCTCCGTCCAGCGGAGAAACCGGGAGCAGATTAAACAGGTTGATCATCGCCCCGAGGAAAATCACCAGCGCCCAAAAGTCATGCCCCGTCCACCAGTAGAGCGGCAGAGCGGGCAGGAAGGCAAGCATCCCCGCGAGCGGCCCTCCGTAAGCAAGATAGGCTTCCGTGCGAGCGTCCCTCGGCTGGTCCTTCATGGAAATAAAGGCACCGGCAAACGGGATAAAGACCGCGGGCGAAGTGCGGATTCCTTTTCGTTTGGCGGCAATCACGTGCCCCATTTCGTGCACAAAGATCAAATAGACGAGCGCTGCGCCGAATTTCCAGCCGTACAGCCAGGCGTAAGCGCCAAGGCTCACGATCATGGAAAGAAAAGTAGTCCCGAACTTGGAGAATTTCAAAAAAGTGCCCAGCCATTTCAAATTGGCCAGCAAAAAAGCGCCGATGGCAAGAAAAGTGGAACGGGTTTTGTTCATCCAAACAGTCCTCCCGGAGGATACGAAAGCTGAGGTTCAATCGTATATACGAATAAATGGTAAAAAAGTTTCCCTACTCCTCCAACCGTGTATTGCGGAAGGAAAAGCCGTATTCGCCGTATAGCGGATCGTAGTTCAGCTCGGCGCCGTCAAAGTACCAGAAATCACCGGGGCGAACGACAAAACGCAGCCCCTCAACTTCAAACACTGCGTCGCCGGGTAGGACCTCGTCTTTTTCAATGGCATAAAACAGTCCGCCTGTTCCGGGACCTCCCGTACGCGCGTACAAGCGCAGCGTGTCGCCGGGGCGAAAGTCGGCGTACCGCTGGTAGGCCCGTGCGAACTCCGGATGGATGCGCAGTTGGATTGTCACAGAGATTCTCTCCTCTCCCGTTCATTTGCCCACCCATTGTACCACAAATGGAAATATCCCACCCGGCTCAAGACCACCCCAAAAAGTGAAGAGTAGCTATGCAGAGTATTCCGATATTTTAGGGGCCCCGTATTTGCGCTTCGCCGGGCGGGGCCCCGAACACTTTTCTAGCGGCTGTATGGGATGTCCAAATTTATAAATTCTTATACACTAAAAAAACGCCGCTTGTTTGGAAGCGGCGCTGCCCGTTCTGAGCGAGCGAAAAAGTGTCAGTCTTTTCCGTGGCTGACGTCAATCGTGGGATGCATAAACGGAACGCCTTTGGGCGGTTTCTTTTCCAGCAATTCCTTGTTCTCCGTGGTGTTCCAGCCGATGTCGTTGGTCGGATGCACCCAGCGGTCCCCTGCCATCACGGACGGGTCCGTCTCGGTGCTCCACTGGTTCAACGGCGACTCGGGTGAATTGTAGAAGCTGTCTCCAATGACAACGCCGAATTCGTTGACGAAGGGTTTTTCCATTTTTTTCGCAGACTTTTTGAAATCGGGTGCCTCAATCTGGTGCGGGAGCGTACCGTCGATGGCGACATTTTCTACGGGGTCGTTCCCTCGCGTACGGTTGTCCATCGCTTATTCCCTCCTTAAGGAATCCTGTAACGAGTATGCCTAATCTCTCTCCTCCTTATGCGCCGGTCTCGTTCCTACTTTTTGACTAGTCCCTGCGCCCAGCCATATTGTCGGAAGGTGGCATAGGATACACAAAAGCGAAGCTCGAAGTAGTTTCGCCACTAAGAAGCACCCTACGGGCACCTGGGTGTGGCTTCGCATGGAAGAAGCTCGAAGTAGTTTCGCCACTAAGAAGCACCCTACGGGCACCTGGGTGTGGCTTCGCATGGAAGAAGCTCGAAGTAGTTTCGCCACTAAGAAGCACCCTACGGGCACCTGGGTGTGGCTTCGCATGGAAGAAGCTCGAAGTAGTTTCGCCACTAAGAAGCACCCTACGGGCACCTGGATGTGGCTTCGCAAGGAAGAAGCTCGAAGTAGTTTCGCCACTAAGAAGCACCCTACGGGCACCTGGATGTGGCTTCGCATGGATGAAGCTCGAAGTAGTTTCGCCACTAAGAAGGGGGAGATCCGATGTTTACGAGCGTAGTCATACCTTCCAGAAATGCGGTCGATCGGCTCCTTTACACCCTGTATAGTCTGAATCTTCAATATACGTCATTTGATGATTTTGAAGTGATTGTAATGGACAATGCGTCGACCGATGGAACGGCAGAGAGAGTCAGCCGCTTCTCTGCCCACTATCCGCTTCGGTGCCACCGCTCCCGCCGTCAGCTTTCCCGCTCTCAGTTGCTGAATGGCGGTGTAGAGAAGGCAAAAGGATGCAGTGTGATTTTGCTGGGCTGCGACATGATTGTTCCGCGGGAGTTTGTCGGAACCCATCGGCAGGCTCACCTTCAGGATGATCGGCTGGTGCTGCTCGGGATCGGTCAGCGTCGCATTTACTCGGTGTACTATCCGCGGTTCAGTCTGGCTCAGCACCATGAATGCGAGGCATGGCTGGAGCATTATCCCCAGATCAAGCGTCCGCACACCAACGTAAAAGTGGTTCCGCTGCTTGAGGAAAAGCAGATCACAAGCGGACTGCCGTTTCATATCGGCTTGTCCTGCGCGGACGCGGAGCGAAGGCAGTCGATCCGGGAAAAGGGCGGCAGAATTTGGCCGCTGTTTCAAACGAACCATGTTTCCCTGCCGCGGTGGGCTTTTCATGATGCCGGCAGGTTCAAGACACTGCCGCGAAAAGAGATGGAGCAGGAAATGGCCAGACGCTTGGTTCAATCCGGGTACCGTTTTCAAATTGCTGACAAACTGCTGCTGCTCAAACAGGAGCATCCCCCGGAAAGCACGTCCGACCCGAAGCGGGCGAAGAAAAACCACCGCATGAAATAGACATGACGGCGGTTCGTTACGGCGGAGCCTGCGGGTTATACTACCGGTTTTCTTTTAGGCGTTCTTGTGGTTCACTATTTATGGAGCCATCGGAGCGGACAGCCTCGGATTGCGCCTTGGGGCCGCGAATTTCTGCGGTTTTTCCGAAGTCTTTGGCTTTGTTTCGCATGTTCTGCCCTCCTCTTTGGGTGCATGACTGTAGTATGACCCAAAACGGCAGAATGTAATGAAGGACTTTAGTAAGAAGGGGATGACAAAATGGCCAAAAAACAGCAGAAAATGAACCGTAATCAGACATATACAACCGGCGTGGTGCAGGAAACCAGGACGGGCCAGAGCTTCAAGGAGATGCTGAACGAGGACGCGCTGGCCAGGTTAAAACAACTGGAGAGAGACGTAAAAGCAGCCAAGGAGCGGGAAGAGCAGGAGGCAGTCGAGCGAAAACGCCGGGAGCAGGAGGAAAAGGAACGCAACAAGAGCTTTGCTGAACTGTTGAACGAATACGAGAAAAAAGGCGGAGGCAAGTACAGCTGATGGACGATCGGGATCGTCGGCCTGACACTTCCAAAAATGGTCGCATGAAGCGGCACCAGCTGGACCTTCGCCGCGAAGAGATCAAAGAGCGGGGACGGAGTGTCGTGTCCCGTCTAGGCAAAAAGAAGCGCGAAAAAACGGACGAGCCCACGACCTGATCCGATGGATTTTTTCCTCCCATTTCCCATATAGGTAATACGAAGGGAAAGGAGGGGAAGCATGGGCACGTTCCTGCTGCTTGTCAGCGTCCTCTGCGTGGCGCTGGGGACCTGGAGGCTGCTCGGTATGGTGAAGGAGGATAAACCTGGCAGCAAGACGCTTTGGATCGTCGTGACCGGTGCCGGTATCATGCTGTTTTTCCTCTTGAAGCTGTTGACGGACACCGGTCCGGCGTAAATCATATAGAAAGCAAAGCACCTCGGCCGAATGAAAGGTTGGGGTGCTTGTTGTTCAAAATGGAAAAAGGTAACAAAATGGATCAAAGTAAATAGGCCAGAGTGTGACGTTCATGTTAACATAGGAGGCAGAACACCTATTTCGGAGGGACATATGAACCAGGCGCTATCCTTTGATTTTTCCAAAGCTCTCCCTTTCGTTCAGCCTCACGAGTGGGAATTTCTGGCTCCCGCGGTGAAGCAGGCGCACGAGATGCTTCATCAGAAAACGGGACCGGGTCATGACTTCCTCGGCTGGCTGGATCTTCCCGTCAGCTGCGATCGGGAGGAGTACGCCCGCATCAAACAGGCGGCGGCAAAGATCCAATCCGACTCCGACGTGCTGCTGGTCATCGGCATCGGGGGGTCCTACCTGGGGGCAAAAGCGGCTGTGGATATTCTCGGGCACAGCTTCTACAACCTGCTGCCGAAATCCAAACGGAAGACCCCGGAAATTTACTTCGTCGGCAATAATATCAGCCCCATCTACGTCACCCACCTGATGGACGTCCTGGAAGGAAAGGACGTCTCCATCAACGTCATCTCCAAATCAGGGACTACGAGTGAACCGGCGATTGCGTTTCGGCTGTTCCGCGGCTACATGGAGAAAAAATACGGGCGGCAGGAAGCCCGCAAACGCATCTACGCCACCACTGACAAGACGCGCGGGGCGTTGAAACAGCTGGCCGCAGAGGAAGGCTATGAAACATTCGTCATCCCGGACGACGTGGGCGGCCGCTACTCGGTGTTGACAGCGGTCGGCCTTTTGCCGATCGCGGCGAGCGGAGCCGATATTGACGCGTTGATGCAGGGAGCTGCAGATGCCCGCCAGCGTTACCTGACACCGGAGCTGTCCGACAACCCCTGCTACCAGTACGCCGCCGTCCGCAACGCACTGTACCGCAAAGGAAAAACCATCGAGCTGTTGGTCAGCTACGAGCCGCAGTTCCGCTATTTCACCGAGTGGTGGAAGCAGCTGTTCGGCGAGTCCGAAGGCAAGGACGGCAAGGGCATATTCCCGGCGTCAGTCGACTTTTCCGCCGACCTGCACTCGATGGGGCAGTACATCCAGGACGGGATGCGCAATCTGTTTGAAACGGTTTTGCATGTGACGAAACCGGCTGTCGATGTGACGATCCACGAGGATGAGGACAACCTGGACGGATTGAACTTCCTCGCCGGCAAGGGAATGGATTTCGTCAACAAAAAAGCGTTTGAAGGCACGTTGCTCGCCCATGTCGACGGAGGGGTGCCGAACCTGGTGGTGGAAATTCCGGAAGTGTCGGCCTATCACCTCGGGCAGTTGATCTACTTCTTCGAAAAGGCATGCGGCATCAGCGGCTACCTCTTGGGCGTCAATCCGTTTGACCAGCCAGGCGTAGAGGCGTACAAGGCCAACATGTACGCGCTTTTGGGAAAACCGGGGTTTGAAAAGCAAAAAACAGAGCTGGAAGCGAGATGGAATGGAACCAACGAAAACCTATCTGACCGTTAAAGAAACCGCTGCCTATCTCGAACTGCCCGAAACGTTTATTCTGGAAAAGATCGCGGAAGGCCGGATCCGTGCCGTTCACAACGGGACCGAGTACTTGATCAACAAAGAGCAGTTCAACCATCATCGGGAGCAGATCCGCAAGCTGCGGGAGTGGGAGGAGCACATCAAGCACGAACCCATTCCGGAAAGCTACGATGTGAAGGACGAGGATTGACACGCTCAGTGTTTTGGGCCCCACTCGGCGCAGCGTTAGCTAGTTACTCCTGAAAAAATCGTTTTTTGGCAGAAGCATCTCATTGTGGTGAATCTCAGGGGGCTACCGTGTAACTGTATCCGTTAATCGTTGCTTATTTGGCCATTTGGGCTGCTCTTCTGAGGTTATGAGCCCAGATTCCGAA